>JAESQQ010000255.1 GCA_016765095.1 Planctomycetota bacterium
CCCCGCCCGCCCCCGACGACCCCGGCTTCGCCTCGGCCGAAGAGCTCGAAGAGCTCGCGACCGTTGACCCCGACGAAGACGGCGAAGAGACCGTGGACGCCGACGCCGTGGAGAAGCTCCGCCAGGAGACCGGCACCCGGCCAGGCGAGTCCTTCTTCGAAGCGCCCAAAGGCGAGCCCCCACCTCCCAAGCGCTCGCTCTGGCCGCTCGTGCTCCTCTTGCTCCTGCTGCTGGGGATCAGTTCCGTTGGCGCCTTCGTCCTCCTCCGCGGGCGTCTCTAGACCGGAGCTGAGGCCTTCAGTCGGGTTTACAGCTCCTGAGGTAGCGACGGTTAAGTGCGCCGGAGGCTCCAGAGAGGCCGAGCGGCAAGGTCTGGGGGCTGGGCGGGGGTGAACCCCGCCCCTACCAATGCGTGTTGTGAGCCGTCCAATAGGGCGCCTTGCGGAGGGGCCCTCTCGCGATCTGTAGGGTGCGGGGTTTACCCCCGCCCGCCTGTCCGGGAGAGACAGACGGCCTCTGGGATTAGGCTTGTCAACGTCAGAAGCTGCGCCCGACGCGAGAGCGCCTTCCGGCGGGGATCGAGCGCCCTCGCCTCTGCGAACCGGGCTCCCAGGTAGAGTCCCGCATGGCCAAGGAGTTTCAGATCGGATCCCACTACGGGCCCTACGTGGTTCAGGAGGTGATCGCCCAGGGCGGCCAGGGAGTCGTGCTGCGGACGACTCACAGCCAGTTGGGGGTTCAGGTTGCGCTCAAGCTCCTGCTCAACAACAGCGAACTCTCGCGGAGGCGCTTTCTCCGCGAGATCGAGACCCTGCGCTCCCTCAAGCACCCGCGACTCCCGCGAGCGTTCGACCTCGGCGAGCACGAGGGGACCCCCTTCATCGCTCTGGAGCTGATCGAGGGACAGTCCCTTCGGGACCTCGTGAAGGTTGGCGGACCCCTGCCCGAAGGTCGCGCGGTGGAGATCGTCCTCGACGTGGCGCGGACGGTGGCGTATTGCCACGCCGAGGGGGTTTTGCACCGGGATCTCAAGCCGGCCAACGTCGTCCTTCGCGCAGGAACCAGCGAGCCCTTCGTGGTCGATTTTGGGATCGTGAAGGTCGAGGGCAAGGGGGTCAGCGATCAGTCGCGCCTCTCCCTGACCGGGGAGTTGGTGGGGACGCCCGCGTTCATGGCGCCCGAGCAGGCCGACGGCGAGGCTACGGTCGGTGAGCCGGCCGACGTCTACGGGCTCGGGGTGATCCTCTACTACCTCCTCTGCGGGCAGGAGCCCTTCGCGGGTGAGAACGCCTACAACCTCTTGACCAAGCTGGCCCTGGCTCCGACGCCTGACGTGCGCGTAGCCAATCCAGACGTTCCAGCCGGCCTGGCCGGGTTCCTGCTCCGAGCCATGGCGAAGGATCCCCGCGACCGGCCCCAAACCGTCCTAGCCTTCGCAGGCGAGCTCGACCAGGCGCTGAGGGCCCCGCCGGGGGTCGAGCCCAGCGCTCGCCCTCGTTGGCTCCACCCAGGCCTCTTGGTGGGGATTGCTCTCCTGGCGGGGGTCGGAGCTCTCCTTGCTTCGGACTCTGAGCAAGGTCCCGCCGGGACGCCGAGCCTCTCGCCTCTCGCCTCTCCCAACCCCAGCGGCCTCTCTGGCACAGCTTCCCCTGCGGCGAGGAACAGCTCTTGGGTGGACGCAAAGCCAGGCCCCCCGGGCCTCCCTCGCTGGACGTTCGAGCTAGAGCGTGGGCGGGAGTTCCTGGGGTCGATCCACCTGCTGGGGCCCTTCGTGGTGGCCCCGCACGGGCCCCGCAACGCTGCGAAATCGGCCGATCGGAGCGAGGTCGACGTCGTTCGCCTCGTGAGTAAGGACGGGCGCCACATCGGAGCTGCGCCCCCGGCGGAGCACTGGGCTTGGGATTCGATCCGGAAGCGGACCGTGTTCGTCTTCTCCGACGAACTGTTCAGGATCCAGGAAGGCTCCACACCTCACTCGTTAGCCCCGGCGCCGCAGCTCCGCGCACTCTGCTTGGGGCCGAGGACGATCTACCTCTCACAGCCCGGGTCGCTCGACGTCCTCTCCTCCGAGGGGAAGCGGATCGCCAAGTTCTCGGTCCAGGGCACGATCGAGTGCCCGCCGCTCCTCGTCGACGTCGACGGGAGCCCCGGGCCGGATCGCCTCCTCGTTCCCACCACCGACAGCCAACTTCACCTCCTGGACTTGGAGGGGCGCCCGCTCGACGTCCTCGAACTACCGGGCCCAAGCGTGTTTAGGCCGACGCTCCTCCGCGGCGACGGTCAGGGCTCCGCTGAGGTCCTCCTCACGAGCGGGGCAGGTGTCCTGACCCGAGTCGAAGTCTCGACCCGTGGGCTGCGGCTGCTCGAGAGCGTCGGGCTTGGGGAGGGAGTCCACCCGGTCGGGCCGGCTCGCGTCGGGCGCACCCCCACGGGCGAACCTCGCCGGATTTACGTCGCTACGCGACGAGAGATCCTCTGCCTCAGTCCAATCCTCGAGCGCGTGGAGTGGGGCGTGGGTCTGGGCGCCCAGTCCGTCGTGAGAGGGATCCGGCTCGCCGATTTCGACCGCGACGGGGTCGACGAGGTCCTCGGCAGCTTCGAGACCTCTCGACGCCTGCAGGTCCCGCTCAGCACTCAGGCTGTCTTTGATGCCGAGGGACGGCCGCGCTTCATGAGCCCCGGCCTCCCGGGTCGAGGTGCGACGTGCCTGCTAGGACGGGACTCCGTCCTGGTTCAGTTCGGCGAGACACTCCAAGCCTGGGGACCCTGGCAAGGTCTCACTGGCCCTCTCAAGAGGGCCGGGGTGACGCGAACCCGGCCCCGCCCCCTGACGCCTGCCTCCGTCGCCGAACTCCTGGACGGGGCTACTGCGCAGATCTTGCTCCAGAATGAGGCTGGGCTGGCGCCGTTCGAGGTTCGCTTCGAGGGCGGGAACGCAGAGGGAATCGTCGACGCGGCCCGAGGCGAGGGGGTCTTTTCGGCCTACCTGCTCACGAATGACCTCGGGGGACCGAAGAAGCAGCTGCTCGGGAAGGGAAGTCGCTACGAGCTCTCGTTCATGGTCCAGGAGGACGTAGAGGAGGCCCACTTCGACGTCGAGACCCAGGTGCAGGAGGACCTCGGGCCAGGGTTCGTCGAGATCCTGGTGGGGGTCGACGAGCGCTACTTGCCCAGGACGCGTCAACTCCGGCTGGGACGAAGCGTTGAGCGCTTCCGACTCGGAAAGCTCCCCAGGGGCGGCGTCACGATCAAGATCGCGATCTCGTCGCGCTCGGACCTCCGGCTCCAGCTGCTGAGGGCGCGGCTCGTCCTGTCCGAGTGACTCCTGCCTCCTGATCCGACACCCCCGCCGCGAATGGCGTGATCGAGGGCGCAGCTCTGGGTCTCTGTGCCCCGTTCGCGGCGGAGTCTCCCGTGATTGACCCGTGTGACCCGCTTGGAGCCCGTGCGGCCAGTGTGTGCTCGTCGCGGGAGAGGACAAGGTCCCCGATTGAACGCCTGAACGGCTCTCAGTCCGAGTCCGCTCGCTCCTCCCGCGCCTCGGCGGACGGCTCCAGGTAGCGCTCAAGCTTCTCCCGGTCTTCCTGTCGCCCGACGCTCATGCGTGGCTTCGGCTCGCCCACCGAGACTAGTCCTACTTCTTAGGAGCAGGCTTGGGGATCCGAAACGTCGGCGCCAGGGCCTTCTCGAGGATCGCCTGCTGCGTCGCGTCGCCGCCTGAGATCGAGACCTCCACGAAGCGACGTCGGCTGTGGGCCCAGACGCTCTTGGTCGAGCCGTACTGCTGGACCCAAGCCGGAACCCCTGCGTAGGTGTTTCCGCCCGCGTTGCCGAAAGTTCGGGAGAGCGTGTCGCCTTGATCGGCCATGGCGCGGAGGTTCGCGGTCATGCCCTGGGGGGAGCGAACGGTGACCCGTCCGGTGCGGGGCATGGAGACGGTCCACCCCGTCGGGAGGCCCTCGATTTCAATCCCCGTCGTGAGCTGGTGGTAGTTGCCCTTGGGTGGATCCCGGAGCACGAGCTTCGAGAGAGATAGGCTGAGGCTGACCCCGCCCTCGGTGATCTCCGTCGCGAGGATCTCGATCCGACCGGCCGTCTGCGCTGAGACGCGAGCCGGGTAGCTGCCCGCCCGGTCGGGGTAGCCAAAGAACAAGTAGCGGGCCTTGGTCCCGACCTCGCCCGTGGTCGGATCCGCACCGATCCAAGCCCCCGTCCAGATCTCCGCCCAGTCGTGAGCACCCCAGTCGTTGCCAATGTTGACGAAGCCCGACGCTCGACGCGCCGGAATTCCCACCGCGCGGCAGAGCGCGACGAAGAATACGCAGTGCTCAGAGCAGTCGCCCTTGGGCTTCGCGAGGATCTCGAGCGCGGTCGTGCTCGCGACGTCGGGGCTCTGCTTGGCCAGCGTGTTGTGCACGTAGCGCGCGAGCTTGTAAGCCGCCTTGCGGGCGTCGGTCTCGCCGCCGATCACTCGCCGAGCCGCCTGCTTGAGGCGCGCGTCCTGAACCGGCATCAGCGGCGTCGGCTCCAGCTCGCGAGCGAATCGCTCGGGCCTCTCGACGGGGAACTTGGTCGGCGGGGTCACCGTGTCGTAGGAGCGAAGCTCAGCCGTGATCACGTTCCCGCTGGTTCGCACGACCTTGCTCCAGGGGGAGCTGGGGAAAGTCGGCAGGGCGCGGTTCTTGTCGGGCTTGAACAAGATCTTCACCTGAACGCGGTCCGCGTTGAAGATCCGCGGGAGGGGAGGCCTGCTCGAAACGGTAATGCTGAAGGTCGCGGGCCGAGTCGGCATGTCCATGGCCTGGAGCGCCGGGACTCGTCGAGCCACCAGGCCTTGGTCGTCTTGGAGTTGAACGAGCGTCCCTTGCCCGCTCATCCAGAGCATTGAAACCGCCCCGCTCAGAGGGTTCGACTCGCGAACCTTGACGCACTCCACGAGGCCGTCGGGGCCCTCGATCGTGTCGGGACCCAGGACCTCGACCGTGACCTTGACCGCTGCTCGCGCGCGGAGATCGAGCGCGAGGTACCTCAGGGTCTGGCCCTTGCGGAGGCGACCGGACTTCGCTCGCTCGTGGAGGAAGGCCTCGGTGTCGACGACCACCGGACGAGGCATGTCGATCGAGTGCCTCTGGATCGGTTCCTTGCCGATCTGGAACTTGACCTCGTAACCGCTCCCGGTCCAAACGACCTCTTCCAAGCTCATGCGACGTCCCTCGAGGACGCGTCGGCGCTGGTAGTAGAGCTCACCTCGAGCGCTCCGATCGAGCTCGAGGAGGGTCCGGGTCTCGAACACGTCGAGCTGGCCGGCCATGTCCCGCACGCCCCGCTCAACGACGAGCGTCGAGTCGTGCACGCAAGGCTTGTCTTGCCACTTGGCGTCGCGCCACACGACGCGGCTATAGCCGATCTTCTGGCCGGTGTCCTTGACCTCGTAGTAGCGCTGCTCACCGGCTTGAACCTCGCCGAGCGTGGCGAAGGCGAGCAGGGCGCTGAGGGAAGCTGTGGGGAAGATTCGGGGCGAGCGGCTCAACATGCTGCCTCCTCTTGGCCCCAGCCTATCCCGCAACCGACAAGAGCGCTGCCAAACCAGACGGAAGGGGGGAGCGCTCCGCGTGACGCCCGGTATCATTGGCGGCCATGGAGATCTTCAAGGAGTTTCGGCTGGAGTCGGCCCACCGCTTGCCGAACGTTCCCCCCGGCCACAAGTGCGCGCGAATGCATGGGCACTCGTTTCGAGTCGAGGTCCATGTCCGCGGCGAGATCGACCCTCAACTCGGCTGGGTCCGAGACTTCGCCGACCTCAAGGCGGCCTTCCAGCCCCTCCACGATCAACTCGACCACAACTGCCTCAACGAGGTCCCAGGCCTCGAAAACCCCACCAGTGAGAATCTAGCCCTTTGGATTTGGGAGCGACTCCTCCCCTCTCTCTCGGGCCTGACTCGAATCGTCATCCGAGAGACCTGCACCAGTGGGTGCGTCTATTCGGGCGACGCGAGCGGAGCGACCCCATGACCGGAACCCTAGTGAGCGGTGCCTTCTTGCCCTTGGCCATAAACGGCTTGGGCGCGTCGGGTTACTTCCTGTTCGCCACCGGACTGGCCTGTGCCGGGCTAGGGATCTACTTCCGCAAGGCCGGAGGCAAGCCACCTCCCGCCCCGGCCGAGAAGCCCAAGGGCAAGAAGAACAAGAAGAGCAAGAAGAACAAGAAGCAGGCCGAGCACGTCAAGCCGCAGAAGGCCGAAGGCGGGTCCCTGATCTTTGGCGGGCTCGGGTTCGCCCTGATCGGCGCGGGCATGGTCATAGCCGACCTGATGCGCTAGGCGTGCTTCCTCTCGCAGCGGCGTGCGTGGCCACCTAGGGATCTGCCGCGCGTGATCGAACTCAGCTGGACTCTCTTTGCCCTCCAGGCCTCCGGAGCCCTGGCGCTGATCTGGCTCCTGGGTGCCCTCGCTCGGCAAGCCGCGACCATGACGGCCGAAGTCGAGCTCCAAGCGCTCGAACGGGGCGCCTTGGCCGCAGACGCGCCCTTCGTCACGATCGTGGTCCCGGCCCGCAACGAAGAGCGCAACCTCGCCCCCTGCCTCGAGACCTTGATCGCCCTCGACTACCCCAAGTTCGAGATCCTCGTGATCGACGACGAGTCGAGCGACGCCACGCCCCAAGTGGTGGCTGAGTTCGCCGCGCGCGACGAGCGAATTCGTCCGGTTCAGTTGGCCACGATCGCAGTCGACGACCGGAGCGAGTTCCGCTCGGGCAAGTCATTCGTCTTGGCCCAGGCCGCCCGCCAAGCCAAGGGAGAGTGGCTCCTGTTCGTGGACGCCGACACCCGCCAGCGACCCGATAGCCTCTGGCGGGCCATGGGTTTCTGCCAGGCGAAAGGCCTCGAGGCCTTCTCCTCCTCGGGGATCTATCCCAACCCCTCGCTCCTGGGGGACCTCCTCGAGAGCGCGATCCTGATCGCGGTCTTCCTCTCGGTTCCCCTTCGCCAAGTCAACGACCCCAGCGACCGACACCACGGCTGGGCCAACGGCCAGTTCGTCATGATCCGCCGCGACGTCTACGAGTCGATCGGCGGTCACGGCGCGCTCCGCCAATGGTCCTTCGACGACATGAGCCTGGGCCGATTGATCAAGGAGCACGGGATCCCGTTCCGATTCCTCCCGGGAGGCGCGCTCTTCGACTGCATTAACTACGTCGGCCTCCGTGAAGCGCACGACGGGTGGGTTCGACTCGTGGCCGGCGGGACGCCCTGGCTCGGCATGGGGCGCTCGTTCTTCGTCGCCTCTCTGCTCGGGATCTTCCTCGCCGTCCTGCTCCCGAGTGTCCTCCTCCCGCTGAGCTTGACGGGCGTCCTGGTCGACGTCGCTGCGGGCCCGGTCCGGCTGAGCTACCTGAGCGGCGGCGTCCTCGCGCTCGCGATCCTGATCCAGGCGATCAATCGAGGCGCCATGAAGGTCCCGATCTGGCGCGCGATCCTGCTCCCGCTGGCGGCGCTCTTGGCCGGGCGAGCCCTCTGGCAAGGCTACCGAGCGCGCTTTAGCGCCGGCGACTTCATGTGGCGAGGCCGCAAGCTCGAGGTGGACGACGTCTCGAAGGTCTCAGACGTCGTCGCCGCCCACGGCGGCCCGCTCTACCCCGAAGGCGCCTAGCCGGCGAGCGCCCATGACAACGCTCCCCTCAGACGACGGGCGCCCCTCGTCCGAGGGGCCGCCCGAGAGCCCCAGCGAGGCTCCGACCGTGCCCCCGACCCAGACCGAAGGGCCCACAGAAGAGCAGACCTCAGACGAGCTCTCCCCAGACGAGCAACGACGCGGTCGACGCCTGGCCGTGATCAGTCACCCCTTCTCCATGACCTTCCGCATGGCCTACATGGGAGACCTCGCGACCCAGGCCCTGATCACGCTTGGGGCGACGGCGGGTCCGGTCGGTGTGTTCACCTCGCTGATCAGCTTCGCGGCCCTAGCGCAGCTCCCAGGCCTGCGGCTCGTGGATCGGATCGGCAAGCGCGGGTTGATCCTGGCGACTCAAGGGATCGCGCTCGTGTTCTCGCTCCCGCTCCTGTGGTTTGGGTGGCTGCAAGGACTCGGTGGCGGCTTGAGTTGGGGCGCCGCCCTGGCGTGCCTGACCGCAGTCATGCTCGCGGTCGTGTGCGGGAGCACCGCCTGGTGGCCCCTCCTGCACGGATACGTGCCAGCCAGCCGCACCGGCCGCTTCTTCAGCGTCCTCCGCTCGCTCTGGCACCTCGGCCTGATCGTGTTCTTCCTCGGCTGCACGGGGTGGCTGGCGAGGTCCCCGGGCGACTTTGGACCCTTGTTCGCGGTCGCCTGGTTCTGCGGGCTCGCCCGAATCCTCCTCCTCTGGCGAGCCCCCGAGCGCCCCGAGCGAAAACCCCACCCGATCCTGGCGGTGTTCAAGACAATCTACCGAACGCCTCCGCTGCGCCGCTATGTGGCGGGAGTGACCTTCGACCAGGCCGCGTTCCGCTGCGTCCCGCCCTTCACGATCCTCCTGCTCAGGAGCGAGGCCGGCCTGGGTGAGGACGAAGTCATGATCGCGACCGTCGCCAACTTCGTGGGCGGCATGGCGGCGCTGCTCCCCGCCGGCTGGCTCGTCGACCGCCTCGGCCCGCGCCCGGTCTTGATCTGGACCTGCCTGTTGCGCGGGCTGATCGTGCTCTCGATCGGTCTCTCGGGGGTCTACTTGACCGGCCGCGAGCTGATCCTGGCGGTCGGTGTCCTGATCATGCTCTGGTCGTTCTTGGTCTCCGCGTTTGGCGTCGCGGAGGTCAAGGTCCTGTTCGGCCTCGCCGGCGAAGGGAACCCGACGCAGCTGATCGTGGGCTCGGTCGTCACGCGAGCCGTGTTCGCGGGCGTGATCGCGCTCGTCCTCGGGGTGACGCTGGAGTGGCTCCTGGGCTCCGAGGCGGCCCCACCCCTGATCCTCTACCTGGGCCTGTTCGCGGTCCTGGCGGCGTTCCAAGTCGCAGCCGCCTTCCCCTTCCGCAAGCTCACGTAAGCAGAGGCGTCGAGGAGGCCCCAAAGGGCCGATCGGCGTGGCCTCGGGGCGGGCGGGGGTAAACCCCGCCCCTACCTGATACGTATCGCCAGCCGCTTAGAAGGGCCCGGGGTC
>JAESQQ010000256.1 GCA_016765095.1 Planctomycetota bacterium
AACCCCTCCCCTACGAAAGCAATGGGGTGTACCGCAACTTGTGATGGGCAGCACTAGCCCTCCAGCTTCCAGTTCCCGCTCGCGAGGAAGCGCGCCAGGGTCGCCGCTAGGAGCTCCGTCGAGCGCTCGGTCAAGGGCCAAGCCCATGCGCTCCAAGGGTCAGCGCCGTGGTCCTCGTAGGCCTGTTCGAGGAGGGTCTCCTCCTCGCGGAGGGCCGCCTTCCGCAAGCCGCCCCAGAGCTGATCGCGGGCTCGGCCGGTCGCTTCGCCCGACGGGATCAATGTCTTCACCGGACGACTCAGGACGTGCTCGCCGACTTTCCTACGAGCGGCGCTGAACCCGGCTCGGTTCTGCTCGCTCAGGACATGCTCGATCATGCGGTCGACGGCGCGCCCGCTGAACTGGCCCAAGAAACCCTTGATCTGCTCCTCGAGGCGCCCCTCGAACTCCTCCTTGAACACCCCCATGATCTTCTTGCGAATCGGCCCGATCACGGGCAGTCGGTTCACGATTCGACCGACAAAGTCCGCCTTGCGGAGGAACTCGCTGATCCCGTGATAGAGGACCTCGCCCAGCATGTGCTCTATGGCTGGCGAGCGGAGGAAGGCCCGCACGGCGTCGGGGTCTGGTTCGACCCGCTCCAGGCCGTCTAGGAAGCGCTCACAGGCCTCGGCTGAGAGCACGTCTCGGAGAGGACGCTCCTCGCTGCGGACCTTGTCCTCGATCCAAGCCCAGGCGCGATCGAAGCGCGGGCGAGCGTCGGTCCAGAGCGCTTCGTCGTCGCGCCCCTCTTGGATCAGGCCCACCAGGGTCTCGCGAGGGACGAGGTCCTGGATCGGCTGCTCGCGCAGCCAGGCGTCGAGGGCTTGGACGAACCGGATCGCCTCGGGGTGCTCGCTCATGAAGAAGTCCTCAAACGCCCCGCTCCGCGCGGGGCCAAATCAGCTTGTGGAGCTGGAGATTCAAGCGGGCCTGAGGCCCTAGAAGGTCAGCCTGCTCAACGATCCAAGTCGAGAGTTCGCCTGGGTCGAACGCGCCGTGAACCGGAGAGAAGAGCAGCGGGCAGCCGACGCTCGTCAAGTCCTGTCGTCGAATGACGTCCAGCGCGTAGTCGCAATCCGCGCGATCGGCGACGACGAATTTGACCTCGTCGGTGGGACGCAGGAGCGCCAGGTTTTCAAACCGGTTCCGGCCCTCCATTTTGGAGCCGGGGCACTTGACGTCGAGAATCCGCACCACGCGAGGATCGAGCTGGCTCGTGTCCTCGTGGCCACCCGTCTCGATCAGGACCTCCCGTCCGGCCTCGCAAAGCGCGTGGGCGAGGGGGAGACAGCCTGGCTGCTCGAGGGGATCGCCCCCCGTCAGCAGCACGAGGGGGATCTGGGTCGCGAGCACCTCGGCGATCAACTCCGAGACGGGGCGACGCTGGCCCTCAGTGAAGGCGTAGCTGGTGTCGCACCAGGCGCAGCGCAGCTTGCAGCCGGTCAGGCGGACGAACACGCAGGCACGCCCTGCCCGTGTCCCCTCGCCCTGCACACTCGTGTAGAGCTCGTTGAGGACGACCTCCTCTCGAGTGCCGAAGTCGCGCGCCATATCGGGGCTCATGCTACCGGCGCGACGCCGGCGATCAGAGCCTCGAGACCGGCTTCAATCGTCTGCCTCGACGCGCTTGATCGCGTCACTCAAAGCTGCTCGAAGGAGCTTGCCCGCAACTCGGGGGAGCAGCGCGCGCATTTCCTTCAAGAGGGCGGTGACCTTGGGTCCGCCGATCATAGCGAGGGTCGCCACCGCGAAGACCCGAACCCTCACGCTCTTGTCTTGGCGAAAGCAGGCCACCAGAAGCGGAAACGCTGGCTTCGCGCGCTGGCCCAGGGCCCGGAGCGCGATGGTGGCTCGAGCCCGAACGCCTTCGCTGCCCCACTGGAGCGAGTCGCTAATCATCTCGACGACGAACAGCCCGAGCTTCGGCCGCTCGGAGAGGAACACGAGCAAGTCGAGGACTTGAGAGTCGCTCCCGCTCTGGAGAGCGCGCCGGATCCAAGGCAGGGCCGGCTTGAGGTCCTCGATCCGCAAGTTGCCCAGCGCCTTGAGGGAGGCCCGTTCGGCGCCTGGGGTGGTCAAGCCTTTGCCCAAGGAGAGGGCGGCTGAGCCTGCGTCCTTCCCGAGCGTGGCTATGAGAGTCGCGCAGCCGGACCGAATCACCGGATGCCGACCGCGCCGAAGCAGGTCGGCCAGGGCCGGCAAAATCGTAAGCAGGACCTCCCTCTCGTAGGCAGCCAGAATGTCGATTCGGTCACTGCCCGCGCGAGGCGTACTGATCAGCTCCAAGTCGAGGAGCGTCCGCCCCAGCGTCGAGCGCCCCAACTCGGCGTGCGCCACGAGGGTCAACCCGACCTGCTGGCGCGCGAGCCAGAGGGTGCCGACACCGTGCTGACCGTGCCCTCCAAGCGCGCGGAGGATCAGCAATCGTCGTTTGAGGGCAAGTTTCGGATCCAAGGCTAGGGTCCGTATTCGAGGCTCGAGTCCACGCGCGCTCCGCCCTAGCCCTCGCAGGCCGTGGGCGGCCCCCTTGGCGACCGAGAGCTCCTGGTTCACGATCGCGCGGAGAAGGACCTGACAGGACGCTTTGGAGACGGTCTCGAAGCGACCCACCGAGCGTGCCGCCTCACGCCGAACCGCGAGGCTGGGGTCACGCTCTACGAACCCGATCAGGAGTCGCTCCCAGGCCGCTTGGTCTTGCCGCAAGCGAGGGAGAGCCCAGGCCAGCGCTTCGCGGACCGAGGCCTCGTCCTTGGCTAAACCCGCCATAGCCTCCCCCAGAGGCGAGGCGGGCCGCCCGAGCGAGCCCGCGAGTCGCAGCGCGGCCCTCCGCACCCCGACCTGAGGCGCCTCAAGAGCGGACCCGATCACCGCGACGCTCCCCCGATTCCGGCGGCGAGCCAACTCGGTCAGCGCAGCTTCACGCTGGACGGGGTCTGCGACCTGAGAAGCCGCCGCCAACACGTCCGAGGCCTTGGCCTGGCGGAAGTTCGGGTCGGCCTGAGCGAGGGAGGAGCCAGCGAGCGTAGTGAAGGCCACCAGAGCTGCAAGAACGAAGAAGGGGCGCATGGCTCAATGGTAGCCAACCGAAGCGCCCGGCGAGGCGCTCTAGCGGTAAACGCGCCGGTAGATCTGGACGTCGTCCAGCAACACGCGTTGGCGGGACTTGGGGGCCCCAACGTAGACCTCGAAGTCGACGAAGACGTCGCTCGTCTTGACCGGGTTCTTGCCAGGATCGACGTAGGTCGAGAGCGAGAGGAGGGGAACCGTGAAGGTGCGCCAATAGCCACCTGGGTGGTGGAAGCCCGCCTTGAACTCCTTGCTCTGCTTGGTGCTGTAGGTCTGGAACAAGACCGGAGCCGAGCCCTCGACGAACACCGAGAACTGGACGTAGACGTCTGGCCCTGGGCGGAACCCAGCGATTCGGCCCTGAGGGATCAGCGCTTGGAGTCCCCAATAGGGGCTGTCGGTCCGCTCGAGCAGGAGCGCTCGACCGCCTCGATCGTCGCTCGCGAGTTCACCCTTGAAGCCACCCAGCTTCTGATCGTCGAAGTGAACCGAGTAGAGGAGTTGGCGCTTGGGTGCGAAACGCGCGGCCCAGGCCAAGTCACGGGGGCGGAAGGCGACCGGTGGCGTCGGCGCCCCTTGAGAGACCCCGCTCGACTTACCGGCTCCAATCTTGACCTCGCGCCCCTCAAGGCCGCGCAGGGCGACGGTGCCTTCGCCGACCAGGACGCGAGTCGCACCGGCGAGCGCCTCGACAACAAAGATCGTGCCGAGCACGCTCAAGTCGCCCTGGTTCGTCGCGACGGTGAAGCGCTCCCCGCTGGGAAGGCTCCGAACCTCGCAGTGAAGTCGCCCGCTCGCCAATCCGAGACGAGGGCCGGAGGCAGCCCCCTGAATCAGCAGCTCGGTTCCAGTGTCCATGCAGACTTCGTAAGAGCCCTCGTCCAGAGAGACGAACCCGCCGGTCTTTGAGCGAAGGCGATCCCCCGGGTGGAGGTCGAGGGAGGCACTCGAAGGGCTGAGCGCTGCGAACTCCGACTCACCCTTTCGAGCGAGCGCCACCGAGCCGCGCACGCGGCGGAGGTCGACGGAGAGTTGGCCGCCGTCGTTCCTGCTCACAGCCCAGCGAGGCGTCCGCGTGCCATTCGCTGGAGGAGCTCCCCCCGTGGGGGACGCGGTAGGGCTGGCGCTGGTGAGTTCGCGCTCTCGCGTCGAGCCACCGGTCGTCGGGGTCTCCTGGGCGTCCGCTGGGGTCGTCGCCGGAGTTCCCGCGCCATCCGTCGCCGTGTCACCGCTCGACGTGTCACCGCTCGGAGTTACCTCGGAGGGCGGGGTGTCCTGACCTGTCGAACTCTTGCTCGACGGAGTCCGCTTGCCTTGAAGATCCCGCTTGCCTTGAGGATCCCGCTCGCCTTGAAGATCCTGCTTGCCCTGGAGATCCTGCTTGCCCTGGAGATCCTGCTTGCCCTGGAGATCCCGCTTGCCTTGGCGATCGGAGACGAGTGGACCCCTCGGGACCTTCGTCGTCTGGTCGAGCTTGGCCAGCGTCGGAGACTTGGGCTGGGTCGTATCGGACACGTTGAGGGCCGCAGCCAGGACAACAAGGAATCCGGCGGCGCTCGCCAAGATCGCGAGCGCCATTTGCGGGTGGCGCGTCCGCGCGTCAGGCAGACGGATCGAGGCGCCCGTCCGGCGCTTGCCCTTACTGCTCGTCGCCCTGGCGCTCGTTATTTTGCGCCGGGCGCTCCCGCGGGCCGAGATTCGGCCTGTCGTCGCGCGCGCGCGGCGACGCTGCGACGCGCGTGGGCTCTCGCCCACGATCCGAACTGCGGGCAACGCCTCGCGGGCCTCTTGGGTGTTCGACTCTTGGGCGTGGACCCGGAGACAGAGAACACTCGGGGCACCCGGCAGGCCACGGATCCGCTCGCTCAACTCGGCCGAGATCTTGGGTGGACGCTGATCCCACTCTCGCAGGGCCTCGTCCAGGATTCGAAACTCCCGCTGCTCGTCCTCGCTCGAGAGGAGGACTCCGTCGCGCTCGTCCGGGGTGCCAGAGAGCAGTTCGAGGAGCGGGTCCGGCCCTTCGGCCCCATCCCCAAAAGCAGAAGCGGAAGCGGAAGCAGAAGCAGAAGCGGAAGCGGAAGCAGAGCCTGCCAGCGCGCCTGAAGCCGAAGCCGAACCCAAACCCGAACCAGAATCAGCGACTTGCTCGCGCTCACTCCAGGTGCTCGGCTCCCGAAGGAACCCTTCCAAGAGGGCGTTTTGGTGGGGGGTCAGATCCATTGCGGTATAGGGAGTAGCCAAGAGGGCACACAATCCGTGCAAAGAAACCCCTAGCCTGGCCTAACCCCATTGGTATCAGCGACATCCAGCGACGGCTCAAAGACCCTCCTGAAAAGCCTGCCCAGAACTGGTGAACCCCATCTGCAATCGAAGTGCGGATCGCGAACGCTCAGGCGATCCTCGCGAGGAGCGTATGATCGCCCCATGTTCGAGCAGATCATGGCCATCGTCGTGGCCGCAGCCCTTGGCCTCTCGCTCGCAGCGAGCTGCGGATTGCGCGCCTTCCTCCCGCTCCTCGTCCTTGGGCTCGCCGGTCGTCTCGGAGGCGAGCACCTCGACTTGATCCAGAGCGAGACCTTCGCCTGGATGAAGTCGACCCCGGCCCTGATCGCGCTCTCGGTCGCCGTCGTGGTCGAGGTCTCGGCCGACAAGGTCCCAGCTCTCGACCACCTGCTCGACTTGGTTCAGGGGCCCGTGCGAACCGGCGCCGGAATGCTCGCAGCAGCCGCCGTCGCCGGGCACCTCCCAATGTGGGCGACCGTGATCCTGGCCTTGGTCGCGGGCGGCGGAGCGCTTGGCGTTCACGCAGGCAAGAGCGCGCTGCGCCTGACCTCGACCGCGACCACGGCGGGGACCGCCAACCCGCTGATCTCGATCGTGGAGGACATAGCCTGTCTCAGCCTGAGCCTGCTCTCGGTCCTCCTCGGAGCCGCCGTGGTCTGTGTGGCGTTCGGGGTCGGGGTCGGGCTGATCTTTCTTCTCGTTCGCTGGCGCGCCAAGCGCGCGGCGAGCAAGGCGCTTGAGAGCGGAGCCGACCTCCCCCAGGAGCCTCCCAGCGAGACCTGAGCGCGCTAAACGGTCGGGAGCGCGGTCGGCTGACGAGCGGCCGGGTCTGGCTCGCACCAGCGCCCGTGCTCCTTGATCAAATCCACCAACCGATCAGGAGCCTCGTCCTCGTCAACGCTGCGAACAACGCACTCCTTGCCGACGTAGAGGTTGACCTTGCCGGGCTTCCAACCGACGTAGCCGAAGTCCGCGTCCGCCATTTCGCCTGGGCCGTTCACAATGCAGCCCATGACCGCGATCTTGACGCCCTTGAGGTGGCTGGTCTTGGCTTGGATTCGCTCCGTGACCGGCTCGAGTTCGAACAGCGTCCGTCCGCAGCCCGGGCAGGAGATGTACTCCGTCTTCGTCGTTCGACGACGTCCGCCCTGGAGGATTCCGTAGCCGAGGTCGACGGCGCGGGCCGGCGAGGTCCCGAGCAGCCGAACCGCATCCCCGAGGCCGTCGACGAGGGACGCGCCGAGGTCTGTTGCCGCTCGGAGCAGGCCGATCTCGTCCTCGCCCCCGAGCGCCGAGAGCAAGAGGGGGAGATCGAGCTGCGCGCTGTCGAGAGCGCTCGCGAGCGCGCGGACCCAACACGTCGTCAACGGTCCCTCGGCTGAGCCGGGGGTCACGGTCACGAGCAAGCGCTCAAAGCCGCGAGCGACCAGCGCTTCGGCAACCGCAACCACACGGGCCGCGGCCGCAGCGGGCTCCGCCTCGACCTCGCCGCACAACAGGAGCGTCACTTCGTCTGCAGCTAAGAAAGGCTCTACGACCTCTGCGGCGCGCTCGGGGCTCAGCCGACAGAGCTCGACACGATCGAATCCCGCGAGGCGCTCGCGGACCTCAGCCTGACTCCAAAGGGACTCGGACGCGCGGACCGCGACGCCGAGGTCGGCAGCTCCCAAGCGCTCGCGAAGCGCGCAGGCAGCCTCGAGATCGCGTGGGTCCTCGAGCCCCAGCTCGACGACTTCCAGCCGCCGCTCGCCAGCCTCGGGGCCGGCGAGGCGCTCGACCTCTACTAGCTGCGCCTCACTCAGCTCGCTCGCCCGATCCAAGCGGAGCTCGACCCGCAGGCTCTGCTGCTCACCGAGGGCAGCCGAGGCCGGGCCCTGCTCGAGGCGTCGGGTCGTCCGCCGCTCGAAGGAATAGAACTCTGCAGCCTCTTCGCCCGACGGTCCCTCAGGGACGATCGAGAGCGCGGGACCACCCCGCTCAGCGATCCGGCAACCGACTGGGACCTCGGCAACCGGGTCCTCGGTCAGCGAGACCCGAATCGTGTCTCCGATTCCGTCCGCCAGCAAGCCGCCGATTCCGATCGAGCTCTTGATTCGCGCGTCGTCACCACCGCCCGCCTCGGTCACGCCGAGGTGGAAGGGGTAGTCCATGCCCTCGGCCGCCATTCGAGCGGCCAGGAGCCGATAGGCTTGAATCATGACCTGGGTGTTGCTGGCCTTCATGGACAGGATCAGCTCGTGGAAGTCGTGTCGTTCGCAGATTCGCACGAACTCCAAGGCGCTCTCGACCATCCCGAGCGGCGAGTCGCCGTAGCGATTCATGATTCGATCGGAGAGCGAGCCGTGGTTGGTGCCGATCCGGAGCGAGACCCCCCGCTCCTTGGCGCGCAACACGAGCGGCGTGAAGGTCGCCTCGATCCGCTCGAGCTCTTCTTGGTACTCGAGGTCCGAGTATTCGCGGACCGCGAACCGCTTGCTGTCGGTGAAGTTCCCCGGGTTGATCCGGACTTTCTCGACGTGCTCGACGGCGAGCATGGCCAGCTTCGGCGAGAAGTGAATATCGGCGACGAGGGGTCGCTTGATCCCGCGCTCGGCCATTCCAGCCCGGATCTCCGGGAGCGCTTGAGCGTCGCGAAGGGTCGGGACCGTGACCCGAATGATCTCGCAGCCCGCAGCGTCGAGGGCCGCGATCTGCTCGAGCGTCGCCTCGGCGTCCTTGGTGAAGGTCGTCGTCATTGACTGAACGCGGATCGGTTGATCCCCGCCGACGGCGACGTCGCCGACCATCACGACTCGCGTCTGACGACGGCGAGGCGCGAAGCGATTGGCGAGATAGGGAGGCTCTGCGGAGTGGCTCATGAGACCTGGAACCTGCGGAAGAGACCGAAAAGCGTCGTCTGACCTAGAAGCCTGTCTCGAGGCTAGAGGTCAAGAACATGGCCACGAAGGCTTGGGCGATCGCGACGATCACACCGAACAGGAAGGGGACCAAGACCCCGGCCTGGCCGGCGCCCGCCTCGCGAGCCGCCCGCGCAGTTTGGCTTTGAGCCGACAAGGCGTAGGCCCCAAACGCGAGGGGGATCGCGACGAGGACGGGTCCGACCAGGAGTGGCGAGAGGTCCTGCCAAAACAGCATCCCGCAGATCAGGATCGCGAGGTTGAGGAGGACGTAGAGCCCGCCTCCGATCAACTCCAACCGTCGGCCGCGCTCACGCTGGCCAGTGACCTTGAGGTTGTGGGCAGCCATGATTCCCGCCAGCCAAAACTGGCCGATCGAGAGCACGATCGCCCAAGTCGGATAGATCTCGACGTTGCGAGAAGCGTGACCGACGCGACGCATCTTGATCCGCCGGAGCGTTTCGTCGACTTCCTTCTGCTCCTGCGGCTCGAGCTGGCCCATGATCTTGGCGGGGGGCAGCGAACCCTCCTTGATCTTGAGGCGAGTGATCACCTCGAGGCGACCGCACCCGCAGTTGACGGAGTCGCCCACACGCTTCCCGCTCAGACTCAGGGGGGTCTTGCAGCCGCCACAAGTCAGGGTGGGGGTCAGGGTCGAGGTGGGGGATTCCATGGGGCAAGAATCTATCACGCCCGGCGCCGTCCGCCGGGCTGGGTTCAGGGCCTGGGGTTCAGGGCTGAAGCTGCTCCGGGCTGGGCTCGGGCTGGCTAGGCTCAGGCTGGCTGGGCTCGGGGTCCTGACCGAAGAGCTTTCGCTTCAAGCGGCGGAGCGGGTCGGGGACGAGGGACCGAGCCGTGCTCTTGATCCCCTCGCTGACCCCCAGCCGAACCAACCCGGCTGTCGACCCCAAGATCGACCTCGTGAACGCTTGGGCGAGCTTGGCGGCCGCGAGCGGATCCGTCTCGATCCCGACCGATTGCCCGGTCTGAAAGTCCTCAAACGCCCCCCGCGCGACCGTCCTGATCCCGTCCGAGCGGATCTCGACCACCATCCTGGCCACGACCGGCAGCTCGTCCGCGTTGGCGAGCACGCCCTGGAGATCCGGCTCCGTAGGAAGCTGCGGCTCAGGGAGAGGCTCGAGAGTCTCGATCGGGTCGCTCACCCCGCGATCCTAAACCGGAGTTCGCGATCCCGAACGCTCGGTCTTCAAGACGGCTTGGGGATTGGCGCGAAGATCTCCCCTCCGGCCTGAGTCGGAGCCCCGAATGAACGGCCGGGGTCGCGCGCGACGGCGAACAGGTTCCCGGCGAGGGCGAGGCAGAGGTGGAGGAGGATCGGGGGCCAGAGGCTTCGGCTCCCCCAGGCCAAGACGCCGAACAAAAGTCCCATGGGGACACATGCGAGGCATTCCCCGAGCCCTTTCCCGAGGTGCGCGAGCACGTAAAGCGCGGTCCCTGCGAGGAGCGCCGGCCAGAGACCGATCGCCTCGGCCAGCCCGCAGATCAGGAGCCCACGAAAGCACCACTCGTAGGCGATCAAGTAGACCGCCCAGCTCCCAGCTTCCAGCGCGGTCAGGCCCGGCGTCCAGCGCGCGGCGCGGATCTGAGGGTAGTGCGCCCGGTGGGCCTTGCCCCCCGCCGCAAGCCACAGGATCGGGAGCAGGAGGAGCGCCAGGCCAGCTCCAAGACCGAGCGCGGCCCCCGTAGGCGGCCGCCAGACATCGAGCAGCTCCGGCGCAGCTAAGCCAGCCCAGAGCAGGCTCGGGACACCGAGCGCGATCGCACCGAGCAACCGTCCCCCGACGACGGCTTGGACCGTCCCCGGTCCTCGCTCGTGAAGCGCCCGGGCCCCGAAGTGGTAGAGGACATACCCCACGCTGACCAGCGCAAGGAGCACGGCGAGCGTCAGGTCGCGCTCGGGATCCCAAGCCTCGACCAGCTGGCTGAGCGACCTCATGGCGGACCCGCGACGGTCAGCCGTGCGGCCCGAATCCGCCCTCCCCGCCAGCGCCCGAGGACTCCCCCCAGCCAGGGGCTGAGCCGACCCAGCCACCACTCGAGGCGCGTGACTCGATTCGGGAGGATCAGGGCCTGGTCCCGAGCCAGGCCGCGCACGAGCCGCTCCGCGCAGCGCTCAGCCGTCAGCGGCCTGAGCGGGATCCCGCTCAGGAGCCGCTCGCGGGAGACGCCCACGAAGCGGCTCGCGTCCTGGATTCCAGTCCCGACGTAGCCCGGACAGGCGCAGCACACTCGAACCCCCAGCGGCCCCCCTTCCGCCCGGAGCGACGCGCTGAGCCCGATCACGGCCGCCTTGGTCGTCGCGTAGGGGGTCATGCCGGGCCGAGGGGCCAACCCGGCCCCGGACGCGACGTTTAGGATCCACCCCCGCCCTCGGCCGGCCATGGCCGGGTAGAGCGCTTGGACGCCGTGGATCACGCCCCGCAGGTTCACCGCCAAGAGCGGCTCCCAGTCCTCGAGTGTGAGATCTCGGACCTCGCCGACCTGGCCTAGGCCGGCGTTGTTGACGAGCAGATCGAAAGGGCCCGCCTCGCGCTCGAGGCGAGCGAAGCCCGTGGGCTCGGTCACGTCGAGCGCGGCCGCCCAGAGCTCAGCGGCCGGGAACTCGCGGGCGATCTCCGCCCGAGCAGCCTCGGCTGCTGCCAGGGAGCGATCGCTGATCACGACGGAGATCTGCTCAGCCGCCAAGGCTCGAGCCACCGCGCGCCCGATCCCGCCGGCCCCGCCTGTCACGAGCGCGCGCGTCGGTCGTCCTCCCCGCCAGCGCACTAGTGGTCCGTCAGGGATCGATTTCCACAGTTGCTTGTCCTCGCCGCCGCTGGCGGCGTTGCTCGTCGGTCACTTACGCCCGGTAAGCTCCGCTCCTCGCGCCTTGCCAGCGACGACGATGCCGGCGC
>JAESQQ010000257.1 GCA_016765095.1 Planctomycetota bacterium
AGCTTTCGGGGAGGCGGCGGAACCAGTCGGGGGCTCGGGCGAGGTCCTTGGTCAAGCCACCGAACGCGGCCTCGAGCCGGAACACGGTCACTCGGAGCGAGGCGAGCTGGTCCCGGAGCGCTTTCAAGCGGCGGTTGACCTTGAGGCTCCCGCTCTGGGCAGGGACCTGCCTCACGGGACGCCGAGGCTTCGGCTCGGGCGGAGGCGAACGGCGGCGCGCCGAGAGGAGGAGGGCGATCTCTTGGTTCGCGACGTCGAGCTGCTGCTGGAGTTCCCAGACCGTGGGGCCCTTGGGCCTCGAGGGTGAGGGAGCCACGCTCGGAGTCGGGCGGGCTGTCTGGGGCTCGTGCCCCGCGACCACGGCGACGCTGCCTAGGAGGCTCAGGATGCCGACCAAGCAAAGGCTGACCGCGACCGGCAGCAACCAGGCGGGCGCCTGCTCAGGCTCTTGGGCGAGTCGCTCTTCGTAACCCTCGTGGATCCCCTCGTCCTCCCAAAGCGAGGCGAATCCGCGCCCATAAATGGCCTTGCCTTGCTCCTTGATCAGCGTCCAACGGATCAAGGAGTCGGCCAGGAGCTGTGCGCTCCGAAACCTTCGCTGCGGATCGCGGGCGAGCGCGCGTCGGCAGAGGTCGCTGAGCGACGCGTCCAGGTCGGGGCGGTGGTGGGTCGGCGGCGCGATCTGCTGAGCGAGGAACTGCACAATGGAGCGAGAGGGTCCTCGGGGTGGGTGTCCCGTCAGGAGGAAGTAGGGCGTCGCCCCGAGCCCGAACACGTCGCTGCTGGGTCCGGTCTGCTCGTGGTCCCCGCTGATCAGCTCGGGCGCCGCGTAATCGGGGGTTCCCAGGGCGCTCCCGCTCACGGTCAATTCGGCGCTCTCGGCGTCGACCTCCTTCACGAGCCCTAGGTCTGCGAGGACCGGCTCGTCGTTTCGGAGGAGGATGTTCTCGGGCTTTATGTCGCGGTGGAGGTACCCGTTGAGGTGGAGGTAGTGCGTCGCTATTGCGACCTTCGCTACCAGGCGCGCGGCCTCGACGTCGGGGAGCGGTCCTCCGCTCCTGACCTTGTCGCCGAGGGTCTTTCCGTCGATCCATTCCATGACGGCGTAGGGCCGCCCTTCGTGCTCGCCGACCTCGTAGAGCGTGATTAGGTTTGGGTGGCGGATCGCAGACAGGGAGCGCGATTCGCGTTCGAAGCGCTTGCGGAGGAGCTCTCCCGTCTTGCCGGGGGCGTCTTTGGGGAACTTGATCGCGACCTTCCGCGCAAGCTTCTCGTCGACTCCCTCGAGTACGAGGCCCATGCCGCCCTCGCCCGCTTGGCCGATGACTCGATACCGGCCAATGGTCTTTGGGATCTCCTTCACGTGTTCCCCTCGGCAGCTGTCGGAGCCTCTTCTACCGAACCGCTCGCAGATCGTCGAGGCGAAAGCCCTTCGGCCGGAAGGCCCCCCGCAGGAAACGACGATTCGAGCGGTCGGCTAAGAGCCAGAACTCTTCCTCGGGCGAAGAGCCAGGACCGGTCAGTCCCAGGGAGGGTCTTGTCAACACGCCCAGCAGAAAGTGCTTGATAGGCCAGGAGAAGGGGTCTAGAAGGTGCCACGAATCGGAGTGCACATGCACACGCGCCTCGTCGGCCCCCTCGTCCTCCTTGGTCTGATCGCCCTCGGCTCTCCCACGTCCACTCCAGGTCCGCAGGGCGACCCCGCGCTCCGAGACGGTGTTCTGGATCTCCGAGTCGGCTCGGACTTGAGCCTCGATCGCTGGGAGATTTGTGGCGAGGGAGGCCGCCTTTGGCTCCACGCTGGGGAATCCCGCCGCGACCTTGGACTGGCCAGTGAGGCACGAACGATTCGCTCCGCCCTAGCCCTCAGGTTGACGGGGACTCTGGAGACGGCGCACTCCCTCAGGATCGAGGCGCCCCGGCTCTCGATTGCAGGCTCCGTTCAGGCCCAGTCGCTGAGCCTCCAGGCTGAAGGCCTGCTCGAGCTCGAGCCCGAGGGCTCTCTGAGGCTCGCCCCTGGCGCCGAGCTGCGACTCGAGGCGGACTACCTCTCCCTGGTCGGATCGATTGACGCTCCCGGCGGGCGCTTGAGCGTGCAGGCGCGAGGCTTCCTCCACCAAGGGCCGATCGTCCTCGACGCATGTCACGAGACGGCGGCCGGCTGGGCTGTGATCGACTGCGATCGCTACGTGGGTTCGATTCGAGGAACGCTCCTGGCGCGAGACCCGGCCGGGCTTGGCGGATCGATCGAGCTCCTCGCAAAGACCTCGCTCTTCTCGAGCGGTCGGTTTGACGTCAGCGGAGCGCAGGGCGGATCGCTCTGGATCAGCGGGCGAGACACTCGTTTGGTCGGGGCGCAGCTCGACGCGAGCGGGGTCGAGCGGGCGGGCGCGATCCGCGTCGGCTCGGAGAGCAAGGACGCGCGTCCCGACGGGATGAACGCTTGGCACGCCGACTCCTTCCTCTCGACCCGCGGCACACGCTTTCGCGCCGACTCCGCCTCGGGAGACGCGGGTGAGGTCGTGGTGGGTGCAACGCGCTCGACGCAGTTTGGGGGCGAAGTCCTTGTTTGCAGCGCGAGCGGGCGTGGCGGGCGGGTTGAGGTGTCCTCCTCGGGTGACCTCCACTATGCGGGCGAGCTCGAGGCCCAAGGCCCGAGCGGCCCTGGCGCCTTGCTCTTGGATCCCCAGAACCTAGAGCTGAACGACACGACCGGTTTGCTGGCTCAGATCGCGCTCGTCGACCCAAACCCCAACGGCAATCAATACGGGGAGCGGGTCCTCGCGCTCTCGGGTGGAAACGTGGTGGTCACCGACGATCAGGACGACTTGGGAGCAGCCACCGCTGGCGCCGTCTACCTCTTCAGCGGAACGACTGGCGCGCTGATTGCGACGCTGACGGGATCTACTGCTGGCGACCAAGTCTCCGCGAGCGGGATCGTCACCCTTACCAACGGCAACTACGTCGTGCGAAGTTCCGGGTGGGACGACGGAGGGACGGCGAACGTGGGTGCTGCGACCTGGGGCAATGGCGCCACGGGGGTCTCGGGCTCGGTTACGACCACCAATAGCCTCCACGGATCCACCACTGGCGACGGGGTCTCCAACAGTGGGCTCACGGCCCTCGCCAACGGCAACTACGTCGTCCTGAGCGGTTTCTGGATTAACGGCGGGGCGACAAACGCGGGCGCAGCGACGTGGGGGAATGGAACGACCGGGATCTCTGGCCCGGTTACGACCACCAACAGCCTGCACGGATCCACCACTGGCGACCTGGTCTCCGTCAACGGAGTCGTAGCCCTCACCAACGGGAACTACGTCGTGCGGAGTAGAACTTGGAACAACGGAGGAACCATCACGGACGCGGGCGCAGCGACGTGGGGGAATGGAACGACCGGGATCTCTGGCCCGGTCACGACTACCAACAGCCTGCACGGGTCCACTGCCGCCGACTATGTCTCCGGCAGCGGAGTCGTAGCCCTCACCAACGGCAACTACGTCGTGCAGAGCGGCAGCTGGGACGACGGAACTGCGGCCGTGGGCGCAGCGACGTGGGGCAATGGCGCGACCGGGATCTCTGGCCCGGTGACGACCACCAACAGCCTCCACGGATCCACCGCTGGCGACGGGGTCTCCGGGGACCGAGTCACAGCCCTCACCAACGGCAACTACGTCGTGCGGAGCGCCAACTGGAACAACGGCGGGGTGGGGAACGCGGGCGCAGCGACGTGGGGCAACGGCGCAACTGGGATTACCGGCCCGGTTACGACCACCAACAGCCTCCACGGATCCGTCGCCAACGACCAGGTCGGCTACACCGGGGTCACAGCCCTCACCAACGGCAACTACGTCGTGCAGAGCGCCCGGTGGGGCAACGGCGGGCTTACGAACGCGGGGGCAGCGACATGGGGGAATGGCGCAACTGGGATTACCGGCCCGGTTACGACCACCAACAGCCTCCACGGATCCGTCGCCAACGACCAGGTCGGCTTGAACGGAGTCGGCTTCAGCGGGGTCACAGCCCTCACCAACGGCAACTACGTCGTGCGGAGCGCCAACTGGAACAACGGAGCGACGCTGAGAGTGGGGGCGGCGACGTGGGGCAACGGCACGACCGGGATTACCGGCCCGGTCACGACCGCAAACAGCCTCCATGGATCCACCGCTAGCGACAACGTCTCCAGCAGGGGAGTCGTGGCCCTCACCAACGGCAACTACGTCGTGTGGAGCCCCGTGTGGGACAACGGCGGGGCGGGGGATGCGGGTGCAGCGACGTGGGGGAATGGTGCAACCGGAATCTCTGGCCCGATCACGACCGCCAATAGCCTCCACGGGTCCACTGCCGCCGACTTTGTCTCCTTCCAGGGAGTCGTAGCCCTCACCAACGGCAACTACGTCGTGCTGAGTGCCAACTGGAACAACGGAGCGACCGTGGACGCGGGTGCAGCGACGTGGGGCAACGGTGCGACCGGGGTCTCTGGCCCAGTTACGACCACCAACAGCCTCCACGGATCCAGCACCTCCGACGAGGTCTCCAGGCACGGCGTCGTAGCCCTTACCAACGGCAACTACGTCGTGATGAGCGCCAACTGGGACAACGGGGGAACCGCGAACGCCGGCGCCTTGAGCTTCGGCAGTGGGCTAGGAGCCACGGCGGGGCCTGTCTCCGCTGCCAACAGCGTGGTGGGAACCGCCACCGCCGGCACGACCACGACGTCCGGGCTGAACTCGGGATTCGCTGGCGGCCTTCGAGGAGTGCTCGCAGCTGTCGTGTTCCCCGTCGAGTCCACGACCTTTGGAATCGCCCCAGGCCAGACGATCACGTCTCCGACGGCGCGAATCACCCAGCTTCTCAGCGCTGGCACGAACGTCACGCTCCAAGCCAGTCAGGACCTGACGATCTCGAGCCCGATTACGGTCAACAACCCGACAGGCAACGGGGGGACCCTGACCCTGATTGCGGGCCGGAACGTGATCATTAACGCCGCGATCACGACGGACAACGGCAACTTCGAAGCCCGCGCCAACTCGGACGCGGCGGCAGGCGTCGTCGACGCCGACCGGGGGGCGGGCGCTGGCTCCGTCCAGAACACGTCCACGATCGACGCCGGAACGGGGACAATTCGCTTCGAGACCCAAGCCGGCGTGGGTCTGACCAACAACACCCGCGCGGACTACACGCTCGGGACCCTGACGGCCGCCACGACGACTGTCGTGCCCTTCGCGACCTCGACGACCCCGACGGCCGTCACGGCGGGCACGACCCAAGTCACGATCCAGGGCGGCGGGCTGAGCGGTGCGACGGTGACCGTCGGAGGGGTCGGAGCGACCAGCGTGACCGTGGTGGGAAGCACGCTGAACTTTACGCCAGCGGTGACCACGCCGGCCGGAACGCAGACCGTGCTCGTCACCGTGTCGGGCGTCGCTGTCAACGTCGGCACACTCACGGTCACCGCTGGCGCCGGCGCTGGCGGCGGTGGCGGTGGCGTGCGGCTCCCAGGTGCGGGAACGCAGGTCTTCAAGACCAAGGGCAAGGACTGCTCGATCGGCGTTCCGGACGTCGGGTCGGACTTGCCCCTGCACTTCCTGGCCCTCCTCTTGGGCCTCTTCGCTCTGCGCGTTCGCCGGAGCTAGTCCGGCATTGTCAGCACTTCAAGGGCTCAGGGGCCCGAAACACCCCCGCCCCCACCTCCTCCCAACCGAGCTCGTCGCGAACCCGGCTCAGGGCGTCAGCGCTCAGGTCGGGGCGAAAAGCGTCGTGGACGGAGAGCAGGCCGCCAGGGGCGAGGCTCTCTGCCAGCCGACGAGTGGCCTGCTCGAACCCTTCCGCCTCGGAGATCACCCCGCCCAAAACCCCGTGGCAGCAAACGAGGTCGAAGGGACCCAGAGGCGAGCTATGGGCCAGGTCGCCGAGCTCGAAGCGAACCGCGCAGGCGGGTGGAGCGCTCGTGATCGCGGCTTGGAGCAACGCCGTCCGGGCAGCGTCGTGGGGCAAGGCGCCGCGCTCGGCCATCAAGCGCTCCAGCGGCCAGGGCGTCGTCCCGACGGCTTCGACCTGCGCACCAGCCTGCGTCAAGGCGATCGCGATCGCCCAGGTGCTCTCGCCGAGCGCGCAGCCGGCGTCCCACACGCGGAGGGTTCGATCAGCGGGCTCGAGGAGCTCCACCAGCAGAGCCAGTCGTTCGGGGTAGCGAGTCAGACCGCGGCCGAGCTGAGGCGGTGCGAAGAGTTCGAACAGCAGGGCGTGGGCCGAGGCAGGGGCAGCCAGGCGACGAATGAGCGCGGCGGGGAGGCGGCGCTCGCCCAACGAGGAGAGCTGCGCGCGAGCGTCAAGCCAGGACCGAGCACGACCGAGGCTGCTCGCGGCCAAGTTGACGCCGAGCTCGCGGAGGTCTGCGCCAAACCACTGCTCGAGGAGCCAGGTCAGCTCGTCGCGGAGAGTGGCGAGGGGAAACCAGCGCTCGCAGAGCTCATGGGGAGCGGGCGGACGGGCCGTGGGCGTGGCACCCCAACGGAGACCAGCCGGCGCATGGCGCAACCAGGCGCGCTCGAGTCCCTCCCAATAGGCGATTCGGTTGGCCAGCTCGCCTAGGTCGGGGCCGGCCTCGACCCTCAGCCAGAGCGGCTCGGGGTCAGGAGAGGTCACGACCGCCAGGGCAGGCGCTGGAGGCGGTCGGCCAGCGCGTAGCGCCCGATCGTGCGGAGGATCGTTGTCCCGGCTCGGTAGCTCCCCAGGAGCGTGCCCGTGATCTTGGAGACGCCGATCCGCTCGCGGTAGCGGACGGGGACCTCGAGGTGTCGGAGCCCGAGCTGGGCCGCTTTGACCTGAAGCTCAACCGTCCAGCCAAAGTCGGGGTCCTCCATGGCGACCGACTCGAGCGCGGTCCAACTGACGGCGCGGAAAGGGCCCAGATCGGTGTAGCTCGCGCCCCAGAGCCGACGAATCAGGCCCGTGGCGAGGCGGTTCCCGAAGCGGGCCTGCGGGAGGAGCGCCTGGCGTGAGGCGGGCAACAGGGTCCGGGAGCCGATCACGAGGTCGGCCTCGCCCCGCAGGATCGGACCGACCACGCTCGGCATGTCCTCGGGGTAGTCCGAATAGTCCGCGTCCACGAAGCACACCACACTCGGCGGTCC
>JAESQQ010000258.1 GCA_016765095.1 Planctomycetota bacterium
CGCCCCGCCGTCCCCCCGACCCGGTCGGCGAGACAGCCACCCCCCGACCTACTCTGGGCGCAGCCCCAAAGAAGCGCGCAGCCCCAAAAACAAGAGCCCGCCCCCGGGGGGGCGGGCTCCGGTCACAAGAAGAGAACCCACGGTGCCGTGCTGGAGTCACACGACTCCAAAAAACACAGCGCGCGCGATGATGGTCCGAGCGTCCTCTCCAGAGCCCGCGGCTCCAGGAGTAGAGTCGGATTTGGGGGTCACAGGAGGGTCACGATCCGAGCCGACTTCAGTCACGCCCAAACTCGTTCGCAAAAGGAGAGGAAAGGGCTGTTTGCTACGGTGTAGCAGCGCATTCGTGCGAGGAGGTTTGGTGGCCAAGCACCTAAACGCGATCTGTTTCGGAGGCGGAGGACTGGTCGGGACCGCCAAGGCCCTCGGTCACTTGGTCGGGTTCGACCAAATCGTGCGCGAGCCCAGCGCCCGCAACGAGCTCAAGAAGTCGTTCTTCGATTACATGGCGGAGGCCGGCGTTCCCCTCCGCGAGCTCGAACCCCGCCTAGACGAAGTCTTCGACCGAATGCCGGCCCACGTCCGCAGCGGCCGCAGCGATCACGTTTCCCGCTACTTCGAGGTCGCAGTCGGGATTTCAGGCGGGAGCCTGTTGGCCTCGGGCTTGGTCTCGGGGATCCCCCTCGTCGAGCTGGTCCGCGAGTGCCTGACCTTCCCGGTCAATCACTACTTCGTGCCCGACTTCAAGGAGTACCTCCGCGGCCTGCGCTATCTCCCCCTCGTCCCCTTCCGCCTGACCAAGCTGATCGCCAACGACATTCGCCGCGGGCCCGAGCGACTGAGCCCCAACGCGCTTCGGCGTGGTCGGAGGACCCTCCCCTACATTCGTCGCTACTCGCGCCTGGCCTGCGAGCTCTTGACCGCGTTCCACGACATTCTCCCGCGCGGGCTGTTCTCCGGCGACGGGATCGTGCGCTACATAGAAGAGCTCTCCGCACGTTACGGATTGGCGAACAACTTCCAGACCGTGCGCGAGTCTGGCCGCCACTTGTTCGTGATCGCAGAGCGCTTCAACGCGGCCCAGACGCTGAGCAATCCGTCCGATCCCACGACCACGATCTACTTTGGTGAGCCAGGCTACGACCAGATCCCCGTCAGCCACGCGATTCGGGCCTCGTGCTCGATTCCAGGGATCACGACGCCCTATTCCTACAAGGACCCCGGCCGCGAGGGCAAGGTCTATGACCTCGTCGACGGCGCGATCGGCAAGACGATCGGGCGCCGCCGGATCCTCGAGATGCTCCCCATCGACTGCATCGTGACCGTCAATCCAATCGTGCCCTACACCGGTCAGCTCGAGAACATCCTCGACAACATGGAGCAGCTCTATCGGAAGCTGATCTACTCGCGCCTCAAGGCGGTCGAGAGCTACATAAGCGACGACATTAAGGAGCGCTCGATCCATCTCGAGAGCAAGCCCCAGGACTTCTTCTACAACATGCTCCGGGTCGACAAGATGAAGGAGGGCCTGTTCGAGGGCTACTATCAGACGCTCAAGTACTGCGCCGAGAACTACGTCACGATCAACGAGCGGCTCCGCCGAGGTGGGCTCTGCCTCGTGCCGCGGACCGAGATCTTCCGGCTCGTGACCCAGTCTTCGACGGTTCGCGAGCGGGCGTTCATTCTCAAGGCCCAGCGCCTCGAGCGCGGGTCGATTCGCCGACGCCTCGGGGGCGCGCTCTCGACCGCGATTCAGGGCTGGGATGACGACAACACCGACCTCGACCGCCTGCAAGACGAGCTCCTCACGAGCGAGGTCCCAGAGCCAGGCGAGCTGCCCACCGAGCGCTGAGCGGGCTGGCTGCTCGCGCCCAAAGCGCCTGGCTACGGCCCCTTAGAGGACTTCCGAATCCAGAGGGGGTCAGCCTCGTCGGAGGGCCGGGGATCTCGTATCCTCCGCGCATCGCCAGCCGGGGCGGTTTTCATTCCTACCGAGCGAGACTCTCCATGAAGAAGAGCATTCCTTTCCTCCTCTGCGCCACCTTCCTGTTCGGGCTCTGGGTTGGCCAGGTCCCCGCCCAGGATGGCACGCCAACGCCCGCCCCGGGCGGAGACCCCGCGACCAAGGCTCGCCGAGGCTATGCCCTCGGGTACCAGCTCTCCAACCGCTTCCGCCGTGGGCTGCCAATCAAGATGATCGATATCGACTCGGTCGGGAAGGGCTTCGCGGACGGGATCCGCGGGACGCCCTCGATTTCTGAGACGGAGGTCTTGGAGACGGTCAACGGGCTCCGCGTCGCCATGATCAAGGATCAGATCCCCGCTGGAGTCAAACAGGACAAGGCGCTCGAGGGCGCCGCTCGGGACCACAAGAAGAGCCTCGACGGCCTCCTGGTTCGCTCTAAGGGCGAGGAGTTCCTGGCCGAGATCGCCAAGAAAGAAGGCGTCAAGAAGACCAAGAGCGGCCTCTACTACAAGGTCTTGACCCAAGGCAAGGGCACCACCAAGCCCACGCCGACCGAGACCGTGACCGTTCACTACGTCGGCAAGCTGATCGACGGGACCGAGTTCGACAGCTCCGTCAAGCGGGGCCAGCCAGCCAACTTCCCGCTCAACCGCGTGATCCCGGGGTGGACCGAGGGCCTCCAGCTAATGGTCGAGGGGAGCAAGTTCGAGTTCTACATTCCCTTTGAGCTCGCCTACGGTCCCGAGGGCAAGCCGCCCACGATCCCTCGCTACGCGACGCTCGTGTTCCAGGTCGAGCTGATCAAGATCGGGAAGTAGGTCCAGCCACCTGCGGGCAAGCCACTTGCGGGCCGAACCATCGAATACGCCGCGCGGTTTTCCGCGCGGCGTGTTTTGCATCTCAGCGGGTGTGCTGGCTCGAGTGCGTTAGAAGCGGCGCTTGCTCTTGCGGTTCTTGCGCATTCGCTGGCCCATCTCGCGGCGCTTGACCTGCTCTTCGGTCTCCTCGACTTTCTTCTTCTTCTTCTTCTTCTTTCGCTTCTTCTTGCCCGAAGGCGTCGTCGGATCGACTTCGCCCGATTGACTCGTCGCGCTGGGGTCTTGGCTTTGGCTGGCCGCGGGGTCTTGCTGGGCTTGGGGCTTGGGCGCGGGGCGGGCAACGGGCGCGAGCCCGGGGGGAATCTGGGGGACCTCGCCGCGAGCGAGCGCGTCTTCGATCATCTTGGTCGCCGCTTCGACCTGCTGGGCCGACTGGAAGCGTCCTTCAGGACGCTTGGCCATCATGCGCTGAATCACGAGTCGAGTCGCCTCGCTGACCTCGGGAGCCTTGAGGCGCACGTCGGGGAGCGGGTCGTTCATGTGGCGGAGCATGACGTGCAGCGGGCTATCGCCGTTGTAGGGGACTTCGCCCGTCAGCATGTGATAGAGGGTCGCGCCGAGGGCGTAAATGTCCGAGCGGGAGTCGAGGTCCTTCTCGCCGGTGGCTTGCTCTGGCGAAATGTATGCAGGCGAGCCCATGACGACGCCCGTGATCGTGAGCGTCGAGTCCGACTTGGCGGTCCGCGCCAGCCCGAGGTCGGTCAGCTTGACCTGTCCGTCCTGGGTAACCATGATGTTGTCGGGCTTAATGTCGCGGTGGACGATCTGGTGCTGCCAGGCGTGTGTGAGGGCTGCGGCAATGCAGCGCGTGACCATCAGGGCGAAGCGCTCGGGGAGGCGGCCCTGAGCCTTGATCAAGTCGCTCGCGGTCTGTCCCGTCAGGAACTCCATTGCGAAGAAGTAGTATTCCCCGGATCGACCGACCTGGACGGCGCGCACGATGTTGCGGTGATTGAGGCGCGCGACAGCCTTGGCCTCACGCAAGAAGCGCTCGACGTACTCGCGATCCCCCGAGAGCTCCGGCTTGAGGATCTTGAGCGCGACGATTTCGCCCGTGTCGTGCTTCTTGGCCTTGAGGACAGCGCCCATAGCCCCGGCCCCGAGCTTCTCGAGGAGCTCGTAGCCTCGAATCGGGTCTTCTTCTCCCGCGTCGACTGGGGTGGGCCCCTTGGGCTCAGGTGCCTGGAGCCTGACCGCTTGCGGGGGCGGCGTGGGGGCCTCGACTTCGATCGGGAGCCCCTGAGCTGCGCGCTCTTGGGCTCGGAGTGCGGTATCGAGTTCGGCTCGCTGCAGGAAGCTGACGGCCGCCGCGACTTCCCCCAGGAGCGAGCTCAGCTCAAGGTCGACGAGCTCGTTGTCGCCTTGGAGGTCGATCGCTGTCGCGAGGGCGACTTGCTTGGCGAGGAGCTCCTCGCGCACGCTGTCGCAGCGCTCCCGGATCGCCGCGTCGACGGCCTCGGTGATCAGGTCCCGCTCGATCAAGAGCTCAGGGAGAGTCTCGGTGTAGCCGCGGCGCTTGGACTCCTCCATGCACGCGTTGAGCATTTGGCCACCGACGAGCTGGTTGCGAATCGCGACCATTCCGTAGATCGCCTCGTCGTAGAGGCGAGTCGCGAGCAGCGACGCGCTGCCGAGCTTCTTGGCCCAGACCTCGCGCAGGACGCCTTGCTTGGAGAGGACGTCGGGGAGCTCGTCCTCGGTCCCCTCCAACGAGCGAAAGCCCTCGCGGAGCTCCGCGAGCGAGCAGAATTTGTAGGCCAGGGCCAAGGCCCCGGCCAGGAGGCTCGCTCTCGTCGCGCGCACGTTCCCTCTTGATTCTTGGCGCGGAGGTCGCGCTCTGCCTGGTCTGAGGTTATCCGCGCGGACGCAGCGGGGCCAGCGGCCCCTCTCGCTGAGATTAGAGCTCCAGTTCCGGCGGGTGACAGGGCAGGGGCCGCAATCCGTAGAGAGGGGCGAACGAACGAAGATCGCAGCCCTCGACGGGCTGCCGCGAGCCGCGAGGGCCCGCAGAGGAAACCACGATGACCCACCGCCTCAACCAAGTCCTAGCCATTGAAAAGGGCACGAAGGCCCGCGTGTTCGGTGAGATCAGCAAGCTGCACAACGCCGTCCAGCGCGCTTCGATCCTCAACGGCTTCAGCAAGACCTATCAGCCCAAGGACGACGAGGGCGACCGCTACCCTCCTGAGCGCCAGCGCGTTCAGTTGATCGCCTCGGACATGCTCCGCAAGGCGGGTCGGCTCTTGAGCGAGCTGTTCGACGTCACCGCGTCCAAGGACTGGGCCAACACCCGCGCCCGGGCCGACGTCGTCGTCGACGGTGAAGTCCTCCTCGAGCAGGTTCCCGCGACTTTCTTGCTCTTTGTCGAGAAGCAGCTCGGTGACTTGCGGACTCTGATCGGAAAAGTCCCCGTCCTCGACCAAGCCGACGACTGGTCCCTCGACGAGGGCTCGCAGCTCTACAAGACTCAGTCGACCGAGACCAGCCGGACCAAGAAAGTCCAGCGCCCGATCGTGCTCTACCCGGCAACGACCGAGCACCCGGCTCAGACCCAGTTGATCTCCGAGGACCAAGTCGTCGGAACGTGGGTCACGGTCAAGCACTCGGGCGCCCTCCCCGAGTCGCGCAAGATCCAGCTCCTGGATCGGATCGAACGCCTCAGCAACGCGGTCAAGTTCGCGCGCGAACAAGCCAACGCGGTCGAGGCTGTGCGCCAAGAAGTGGGCGAGCGGGTCTTCCGCTATCTGCTGCAGTAACCGTCGCGCCGCCGCTCTTCAACGAGGGGCGGCGCGGCTTTCATAGGCTCTCGAGCGGGCGATCGCTCGTGGGTTTTAACAATGGAGACAAGCTCAAGCTCAATCTCCTCATTAGAGGCGTGCCCTCTTCGCGACGACGTGCAGGTTCGAGTCCTGCCCCCAGCAAATCGTGCTGGGGTGGTGAAACCGGTAGACACGGGCCCTGACAAATACACCGTCAGGGCTGTCGCGCGCGCAGAGAAACGCCCATTCAAGCTGAAACTGGTTCTCCAAACTCAGCATTGCATGGAGCGCTCGATCGAGCCCTGTCAACAACTGCGCAGGCATGGGTTCGAATCCCATGCCGGACGTCTTCTTGCGACATAAGTCCGGCTGGTCCAGGGGTAGGACGGCGCATTTCAATTTGAGCGACAGGTTGAACGTCGCGAGCGCGTGCAATTCCATGCTCGGAGCCCAGGGGCTAGGCAAGACCCTCTGGGCTCTTCCCCTTGGTTCGCGGGGGTGCTCGTGCCCGCCCTGGACGGATCGGTGTCGGGGGCTGCCTTCAGAGGTCGGAGCCGCTGGCTGTGTTTATGGGGCTGCGCCCAGAGTAGGTCGGGGGTGGCTGTCTCGCCGACCGGGTCGGGGGGACGGC
>JAESQQ010000259.1 GCA_016765095.1 Planctomycetota bacterium
ACCGCCGCCGCCACCCTTGGCCTTGGCCTGGAGGGCGTCGATCAGGGTCGAGGCGTGGCGCTTGCCGACCTCCTCGAGGGCCGAGACGCCCGCGACCTCTTGGAGCAGTTCTGTGAACTCAGCGTCGGTCAGGTGGGCTCGCCGCTTGAGGGACTTTATGAACCCAATCTGCTTGTCCGAGGCCTTCGACTCGAGGTTGACGTTGCGCTCCTTGGCCTTGATCTGGATCTCGTCAATGACCTCGCTGGCTTGGGCCACGTTGAGGTCGCCGACGACCTCCGTCCCAGCTACGTCCTTGAGGATCGCCACGAACTCCTCGTCGGTCAGGTTCACTTTGTCCTTAAGGACGTTCATGAAGCCGATCTGCTTCTCGGACGCCGGCGGGGGGCCCCCGCTGCGGCGTTCCTTTTCCTTCGGAGGCTCGGCCGTTTCCTTCGGAGGCTCGGCCGTGCTGCCGTCGTCGGGGCCGTCGTCGTCGTAGTCGTCTCCGGGGGCCATTTAGGGCTCCTTGCGATAGATCGTGCGGGGGAAGGGAATCGCCTCGCGGACGTGTTCACGTCCGCAGATCCAAGCGACCGTTCGTTCGAGGCCGAGGCCGAATCCCCCGTGGGGGACGCTCCCGTAGCGGCGGAGGTCGAGATACCACTCGAAGGCCTCCTGGGGGAGCTTGTGGAGCGCGATCTGCTCGAGCAGGTAGTCGAGGTCGGTCGCGCGTTCGCCGCCGCCGATCACCTCTCCGACTCCCTCCGGAGCGATCACGTCGACCCCGAGCGCGAGGCGCTCGTCGTTGGGGTCGCGCTTCATGTAGAAGGCCTTGATCGCCGCTGGGTAGCGGTGGATCAGGACTGGGCGGTCGAAGTTCTCTGAGATCACCGTCTCGTCGGCGGCGCCGAAGTCGTCGCCCCAGGTGAACTCGTGGCCCTTGTCCTTGAGGAGCTGAACCGCCTCGTCGTAGGAGATCCGCGGGAAGGGTCGTTGGGCCCGCTTGAGCGGCTCGAGATCGCGCTCGAGGGTCGCGAGCTCGGTCGGGCAGCGCTCGAGGGCCCGGCCCACGACGTACTCCAAAAACTCCTCGGAGAGGTCCATCACGTCGTCGAGCGTGGCGTAAGCCATCTCGGGCTCGACCATCCAGAACTCGGTCAAGTGGCGGCGGGTCTTGCTCTTTTCGGCCCTAAACGTGGGGCCGAAGCAGTAGACCTTCCCGTGCGCCATGGCAGCCGCCTCCATGTAGAGCTGGCCGCTCTGGGAGAGGAAGGCCTCGTCGTCGAAGTAGTCGACCCGAAACAAGTTCGAGGTCCCCTCGCGGGCGGCGGGCGTGAAGATCGGCGCGTCGACGTTGGTGAAGTCGCGCTCGTAGAAGAAGTCCCGCATCGCCTGGATCACCTCGGAGCGGATCCGAATCACGGCGTGCTGCTTGCTCGAGCGCAGCCAGAGGTGGCGCACGCCGAGGAGGAAATCCACCCCGTGCTGTTGGAGCGCGATCGGATACTCGCCCACGGCGGGGCTCACGATCTCGACGTCGTCGGCCTCGACTTCGAACCCACCCGGGGCCCGCGCGTCGGCGCGGACGGCGCCGCGGACCTTGAGGCTCGCCTCTTGGCCGGCCTCCTTGCAGGCCTTCATCGTGTCTTCCCCGACCGCGTCGCGCTTGAGGATCACCTGAACGATCCCGCTCCCGTCACGAAGGTGCAGGAACGCGATCTTGCCTTTGCCCCGAATCTTGTAGAGCCAGCCTCGCAGCTCGACTCGCGCGCCGACGTGGTCGCCGAGCTCGCGAATCGTAGTTACCTCGGTCACGAAGTTCCTCCCGTAGAGCCCCTCGGCTCGAATGATAGTCGCGACGCCGTCTGGGACCCCGGTCTTCCAGGGCTCTCCCGTCAGGATCGCTTGTCGGATGTCCGTCGAGCTGATCGCCGACGGTGGCATTGTTACGCAGCGCTCGCGGAGGCCCGTCGCGAGATCTGGGCCGAGTTCGCGAGCGACCGTCGCCAAGGCCTCCTCCATGTCGTGCCCGGGTCGATTGACCGGGACGAAGGAGATCTCGTTTAGGAGCGCGAGCGCGTCCTTCCAAGTCGGGAGTTCGCCGACGGTGTCGGCCCCGATCAGGAAGAAGAAGGTGTCCTCAGGGCGCTCGGCTTGGAAGCCGCGGATCGTCTCGACCGAGTAGCTCGGCCCGATCCGACTCAGCTCGACGTTGGACACGACGAGGCCCGGGTCACAGGCCGCCAGGGCCTCGGTCATGGCCAGCCGATCCGTAGGAGAGGCCATGTCCGGCTCGTCGGGCTTGTGGGGGGGACGAGCCGCTGGGATCAAAATGACTTGATCCAAGTCGTGGGCGGCGCGCACAGCTCGTGCGACCGCTAAATGCCCCACGTGGGGCGGATTGAAGGATCCACCAAAGAGCCCGACCCGCACGGTATTCCCCCTGTTCGGGAGGGGAGTGTAGGCGCTTTCTTGGCCATGCGGGAACCCACCGGCGACGCTCGCGGGGAGCCGCTTCGCCCGTCTGGGCAGGTTCGGCTACGGTGACTGAAATCCCGTCTGACCCCAGAGCTGAGCACGCTGTCCTCACCTACGCCCTCGAGCGGCGATACCTCTCCCGCGAGCAGAGCCGGACTCCTGCCAACGGCGCTCAAGCTCGCGAATCCGAGCGTCGCTCATGGGATCGATCCAGCCACGCCCGAAGTATGGCGACCTCCAGTCCCGCACGCCGACCGATTTCTATAGGCCCAATGACGCCCGCCCGCATTGCCCTCCCAAAGCCTGAGCGCTACGGTGACCCCCTCTGGAGGCTACCCGTGCGGGTCTACTTCAACCTGCTCTTCCTAGTGTTCGGCCTCGGCGGGGTAGCGCTAGCCCTCGGCGCTCGGACGGTCTCCGCCAGCACCCCGGGCGGCACGATCCCCACCGTCGTGGTGGGGGTCTTGGTCCTGCTGGCGCTCGCCGCAGCCCTCGTCTCCCGTCGTGGAGACGAGGACGACCTCGGCCGCGCCTTCCTGCTCTCGCTGTTGGGGGGAGGGGCTGCCTGGCTCGCAGGCTACCTGGAGCTGGGCGATCCCCTTCTGCGGGGCGTCGCGGCCGCGGGGGCAGTCACCCTTCCACCCCTCTTCTTGGCCGTGGCAATCAGCCTGCGCTCCGGCCCCTCGGGTGAGCTCTTGCGCGAGCTAGTCGACTGCGACGAGGCCCTCGAAAACAAGGTGATCGCAGTCTCCATGGGCGGAGTGGACATGATCCCCCTCCTTGAGGAGGAGATAGAGGCCAGCGCCGACAACGCGACCCGCCAAGCCCACTGCGTCGAGCTCTTGGCAGCCTTTACCTGGAACCAGGCGGCTTTCGTGCTGGCCGAGAGAGCGGCTCAGTCCCCTGCGGCTGCTGTGCGCGGCGCGGCGCTCCGGGCCTTGGCTGAGATCAACCCTCAGCAGGCCGAGCAGATCGCCCAGGCCGCTCAGGACGATCCAGACCCGGAGGTTCGGGCGGCGGCTGCAGCGCTCTTGGCCTTGTAGGGGCAAGGTCTTGAGGGGCCACGGCTTGCGACAGGCCCCCTGCGGGTTCTACACTTCGACTTGAGGGCGACTCATGGCGCAACGCGCGAGCAAACTATCCGGGGGGGTCTTGTCGGTCGCGACCTGCGAGGCCGACTCCGGCGTCGACGGTCAGGCCGTGCAGCGCGCCCTCGAGCTCGCCAAGACTCGGCTCAGCGCTCGTGACCAAGACGCCCTCGACAGCTGGCTGAGCTTTGGAGACTTCCCGATCGCCACGGTCGATATCAAGATTCCGAGCGGCGCTGACCCGAAGAGCCAGTCCGAGCAGATCGCGTCCCAACTCGCCAAGGGGATCTCGAGCGCGCTGCGGCTCCGGGGCCCGACCCCCGATGTGATCGCCGCGGATCGAACGAAGACGGTCAATCTGCTCGGCAGAATAGCCAAGTTTTTCGGCGCGACCCAAGACCTCCGGTTCCAGCTCACCGAGCCCGAGAAGAAGATTCCCAGTCAGGTCCAAAAGGAAGTTCGCAAGGTCATTACCGAGAGCTTCGAGACCTCCCGCCCGGTCAAGCCCGACTCGAAAGCGGCAACACTCGCGGCCGAGACTGCTCGCAAGGAGCTCCGCTGGATCAAACCCAATCGCTACTTCCGAAAGGTGTTCAAAAAGAAGGTCAACGACCTCGCCACGGACGTCCCCGTTCCGATCAAGGTCGTTCAAAACTTCGACACCAACATGCAGGCCTATGCGAAGAACAACGGGATCGTGTTCACCAACGATACGTTCAACCTAGGCGTCGTCATGATGCTGTTGAAGAACAAGATGCCCTGCGTCAACCCGAACCCGGAGGACTTCCAAGACGTCTATTACGGGCATAACGACAAGATGCCCGAGGCGGTGCGCCACGAGGCGGTGCACACGATGCACGTCACTCAAGCCCGCGTCACGATCATGCGGCAAGTGTGCGCGGCCTACCTCGTCGAGTCCGCCGAGCAGCTTCCTGCTGAGGGCCTCAAGGAGATTCACGACCGCGTCAAGCTCCTCGAGAGCGGAGGTAACTACCCCCGCCTCGAGGTCATGGCCACTCGGATTGGCGGCGCCGGCGGGAGGGTAGATTCACCCGAGGTCGAGTATCGCCGCGAAATGCTCCGGGGCTCCGACGAACTCGCCAGGGCCCTCGAGCGCGACGACTTGCAGCTCAAGGTTCACTCCCCAGCGCGGGCTTGGCTGGCAGCACAGTTCGGCTCCCGGGTAGGTAAGTCGATGTGGGAGGGCCTATTCAACGTCGGCGTGGCCTCTGGAGTCGGCGTGGCCTCTGGAGTCGGCGTCCTCGGCGGAGGACCTGTGGCCTGGATTGGCGTCCTCGTGTGGCTCGCCACACGTCAGCCTGAGTTCGCGAACGTGATCGGCGCCCTCCTCCGACGCATGGGCGCCAAGTCTTGAACGCGAGCCCGTCCCAGCCCGACGAGCTGGAAATCCTCGTCGAGCACGACCTTCACGGTCGCCGCTACGCCTTGGCTAGCCAGAAGGACACCCCCAGCGTTCCCCTCCTCTTTCGTCGCGAACCGGAGGGTTACGTGCGCGTCACCGATCAGGGCGAGGCGGACGAGTTCGCTGACCTGATGTTCCTGCGGCAGTCACTCGAGCAGTCCGCCGGACCCGTGATCGACTTCCTCCTGCCTGGGGGCGAGACGCAGCAGCTACACCACGCAGCCACCGTGACCCTGGAAGGCAGCGAATACCTCGTCCTCTCGGAGTCCCCGCTCGGCCCGCAGATCCTAGCCACGCGGGGGTCAGATGGAACGCTGGACCCCGTCCAAGATCCCGCGGTGGTGAGCGCGGTTCAGGCTCACTGGGACGAGGTCCAGGCCAACGCGCCCCAACCGGATCCGCCCCAACCGGATCCGCCCCAACCGGATCCGCCCCAACCGGATCCGCCCCAACCG
>JAESQQ010000260.1 GCA_016765095.1 Planctomycetota bacterium
CCGCCCAGCCCCCAGACCTTGCCGCTCGGCCTCTCTGGAGCCTCCCGCGCACTTAACCGTCGCTACCTCAGGAGCTGTAAACCCCGCCCCTACCCCCTCAAAGAGAAAGCAGTTTAGGTCTCGATTCGGATCCGTCCGCCTATCGGTCTCTGACCGGCGAAGTGGGGCCAAAACCGAGAAGGGGCGGAAGCAGCAGCCCTCCGCTCGAGATTCCCAGGACGCAAGTCATCAAGGCGAAGCGCGGGCGCCCGAAAGCGCGTTGCATTCGGTAACAGGCGATCGACCAGGCCGCGCCGACAAGGAAAATCAGCACGCCCTCGAACACGGCGACGGTCGGGATGAGCTCCTTTTGCACCATGAGAATGGCCACGAGGCTGGCGAGGGAGAGGAAGGGAAGCGGCACGTAAACGAGAGCCAACCCAATCACCCAGCTCAAGCTCGGGTGTCTTGGCTCCACCTCACCTGGCTCGTCCCAAGAGCGAGTGCGTGGAGGCGCGTAGGCCGCGCTCAGCCCGTCGTCGTCGCTCATGACCCCAAGCTGGCGAGGCGAGCGCACCAACGCCACCCCAATTCGCTCAGGTCTCGAGGCTCCCGCGGCCCAAGGCAATCAGAGCCACGACGGGGCGCAGCCCAACAAAAAAAGAGAGCGCGGAGCCTGTCAGCTCCGCGCCCCGCTATCTCTGCTGCGTCTCCGCGCGCTCTGCTATTGAGCGTCTTGAGCGTCTCGGAAGCGGGCTGCGATCTCGGGTTGACCGAGTTCGTCGTAGGCCATGGCGCTTAGATTCCGGCCTTCCCAGCTTGGGCCACCGACTTCCTCGGCTTTCGCTAGGGAGCGGAGCGCGGTGACGGGATCGCTCCCGACGCGCTCGCGGGCATGACGCAGCCACCCTTGGGCGACGCAGGCGTCAGCGAAGCGTGAGTAAACGTCGGCCGCAGTGTTGAACTTTCCACACTTGACGAGACGATCACCGACTTCGAGATATCGGCTGGCTTGATTGTGCTGGATCATTTGAACTCCCAGTCAGGGGTCCTATTGCAATGCAGGTGCCAAAGATCCGGCACGGAAAACAAATGACTTATGCGTTCATGACGCGCGGGGTCATCAATCCTGCCGCCCAAAATCTTTAGCTACCTCCAATAAGTAGGCGTGGAATCCCTGTCGGAAGGGTGCGTAAACTTTGACATTCCAACGTTTTGTGTCAGACAATCCAGTTTTCGGGTGAAGATGGGAACGTTGTGCGCGCCCTAGGCCCCCCGAAAGAGGTGTCAGTCTTCCAACACCCGGACGGTCCCGTGCTCGCCGTCGATTTCGACGTGCATGCCGGTCTCGAGGAGCTGCGTCGCCCCAGTGACTCCCACGATCGTGGGGATTCCGAGCTCGCGACCAATGATCGCGGTATGGGAGAGGAGACTCCCCCGCTCGACGATCATTCCCGCGGCCGAAATCATCAGGAACACCCAGCCAGGATCCGTCATCTTGGCGACTAGGATCTTGCCTGCCACGTCCCGCTCGTTCGCAGGATCGAGCACGACCCGGACCTCACCCTGGACCAGGCCTGGCGAAGCCCCGATTCCGCTCAAGCTCCCCTCTATGGGCTCTAGGACCTCGAGCGGGAAAGGCCGGGCGTAAGCGATCCCGCGCACGTGAACCCGACCTGGGATTTCCCGCTCGCGAAAGCCCTCGAACTCGGCGCGCCGCAAGCACACCAGCGCCGCGAGATCGCGGGTCAGCCCGCCGCCTCGCACCGCCCCGATCACTTCTTCTACGCCTAGGTAGAACACGTCCTCGGGCTTCTCGATCAAGTGCTGCTCAGCGAGGAGCACGCCCAAGCGCCGAAACAGGCGCCGGACCATTCCAAACGCCCGGGTGCGAGCCAGGCGCAGGTTCTCGCGGTACTTGACGCTCGTGCGGGTGTGCTTGAGGACCCAACGGAGCAGAGAGCCACGCAGAGGGCTCATTCCGAGCCCCTCGGAGACTCGCGCTTCGGCCCCCTTGCGAATGCCGCGCTCGTGGGCCTCCATCTCCTCGACCGTCCGCGTGCTCGACATTTGGGCCCGAATCATGGCGACCAAGCGCTCTGGCTCTTCGTGCAGGCTGGGGTTCTCGAGCATCAACTCACCCAGCGTCCGATCTCCGTAGAGGCGGAGGTGACGGTCGAGGCGAAAGCGAAAATCGGCCAGCGTTGGATCCCCTTGGAGCTCGGTCCAGAGCGCGACGTCGTCTGGCTGACGGGTGAAGCGCCCGCGCAAGTCGTCGCTCTCGCGGACTTCGCTCGCGAGCCGAATCAGCGAGCGAACTGGCTCGACGCTCTCCATTCCTGTCTCGCCGCAGAGGAGATCGTTGCGGAGCCCACCCGTCGAGCAGAGGCCGTAGCGCTCGAGGAGCTTGCCGAGGATCTCGTAGAACTGGAACGCATAGAAGTCGTTGACCGTCGTCACTTCCCAGTGCTGGAGGAGGTCGCGGACCATTCCCTCATAGAGCTCGACGAGCTCCTCCGCGTCGCAGGCCTCGAGGTCCGTCGCGAGGAAGTGCTCCCAGACCCGGCGAAAGCGGCGACTGAACGCGGCGGCCTCACGGTCGAGCGTGAGCAGGTTGCGGATCATGCCGAACAGTCCCCGCGCCGCGCTGGGGACTTCGCCCAAGCGGCGCCAGAGCGAGTCTGCCTCCTCGAGTTCTCGGCTCTCGAGGCCGAGCGCGGCCTCCCAGGCCCGCACACGCTTCTCGAACCCCGGGATCAGCCCGTAGAGCTTGTACCAGTTGAGGAGGTCGTAGTAGACTCTTCCGTCCACCAAGGACACCATGCGGCTGAAGAGCGCGTCCTCCCGCTCGACGACTTTCTTGGGAACTCCAAACGCGAGCGCGCTCTTGCGGAAGATCACCTCGTAGGCGCGGCGCACAAACGAGAACGTGAGCGGGGTCGTGACGTTTGGGTAGCCCTCGACGACGTTGCTGTTGTCGAAGATTCGCTCCCGTCGGCCCGGCGAGGGGAGCCAAGTCGTGATCGGGCGCGTCTGGAGCAGATAGAGCGTCCCGCCTTTGGCGAGCGCCCACTCGCAGTCTTGGGGGACTGGGAAGCGGGCGTCTAGGCGCCGGGCGAGGAGGATCAGCTCCTCGAGCGCCTCAGGCGGGAGGGCTGGCTCCGCCGCGCGCGCGCTCGGAACCGCCTCGACGCGCGTTCCACAGCCGGCCTCGCGGTCGAACACGACTCGTTCGTCCTTGGTCCGCACGACGTGCTCGCGCACGGTCCGGGTCTCGAGGTCCACAAAGATGCTGTCGGTCTCGACGAGGTCAGCCACGACGCCTTCGCCGAGGCCGAGCCCGGCGCTGATCACCCCTTTGCCCCGCTCATGAGTCGTGGGGTCGGCAGTGAACAAGACCCCGCTCGCCTCCGCCTCGACCATCACCTGAACGACGACCGCAGCCGAAACGGCGTCGGAGTCGGCCCCGCGCGTCTGGCGGTAGACCAGCACTCGTGGGGAATAGGCCGAGGCGAAGCACTTCAGCACCTTGACTTGGACTTGCTCGCGCGAGACGTAGAGGAAGGTGTCGAGCTGGCCGGCGAAGCTGTCCTTCTCGCCGTCCTCTCCGAGCGCGCTGGAGCGGACGGCGACCCAATCGTCCGCCGCGAACAGCTCGTCGAAGGCGACGAGCAGCGCGTGTTCGTCCTTGGAGTCGAGGCCAGCGGCCAGGAACGCGCGCTCGATCGCCGCGTGGGCAGCCTCCGCTTGCTCCCGCTCGCCCTGAAATCCCGCCAGGGCGACGTCGATCTCAGCTTGGATCCGGGCGCGAACCTCCTCGAACACGTCAGTCGTGACGGTGAAGAAAGGAGGAACGGGGAGGTCGAGGTCGACCAGCCGCGCCAAGTTGTGGGCCTTACCGCCCACTCGCCCAGGTGCCGCGAAGGCTTCTTGGGCCGACACCACACGTCCGCTCACAGTCCGAACTTAGGTGTTTTCGCGTCGGTTTGGGTGGAGGGGTGGCGGAGCCCTGGGTCCGAGCGCTCGTCGAGCCCGGCTTGGCTCGCTGCTAGCGCTCGAGTTCGAGGCCGAGTTGCTTCTCGAGCCGCCCCCCGAGCCAGCCGGCGAGGCGGGGCCAGACGCGCTTGGTCCAGTAGAGCGCGCGGGCTTCCTTCGAGACGGGGACGACCGACTGATCCTTCCGGATCGCGCGCACGATCGCGTTCGCGACGTCGCTCGGAGGGTGGGCGCGCTTCTTGAAGCCCTTGGATAGCTTGGTTTGGAGGTCGTCGTCTTGGACCCCGTCGCGAAAGACTGCGCCCCGGTCCACGATCGGCGTGTCGATCACGCCGGGGCAGATCGTCGAGACGCCGACGCCGTGGGGAGCCAGCTCTGCGCGCAGGGACTCGGACATTCCGAACACCGCGAACTTGGAGGTCACGTAGGCGTTCACGCCGCCTGCCCCAAAGAACCCCAGGGTCGAGCTCACGTTCACAACGTGCCCGCTCCCGCGAGCGACCATCGCCGGCACAAACACGTGGCAGCCATGAAGCACGCCGCGGAGGTTCACGCTCAGGACTCGATCCCAGGCCTCGAGCGGGGTCTCCCAGAGCGTCCCGACCATTCCGATTCCAGCGTTGTTGACCAAGATGTCCAGGGCGGGCACCGACTCGTGGACCCGCGCTGCCAGAGCCTGCATCGCTGCAGCGTCCCCGACGTCGACGACCTCGCTCCGAAGCAAGTCCTTGCAGCGCCCGCCGACCGCCTCCAACCCAGCCTCGTCAATGTCGACCAACACCATCCGGCAGCCGCGCGAGTCGAGCGCCTCGACCGTCGCTCGCCCGATCCCGCTCGCAGCCCCCGTGACCAAGGCCACTCGTCCTCGCAGATCCTTCACACGCGCTCCTGACTCAGGAAACACCGTGCGCGATTCGCGAGCCGATCACAAGCGAGTTGGACCTCGCTGAGGCCACCGACCTCCGGCGTGGATGCAGCCTCTCCCAATCGGGAGGCCTCGACGCCAGCCTGCGGCGACCTCCCGGCTGACCTCGCAGAGATCCTCCCTGGACTAGCCGAGGTGACCTGCGACCCTCATGCTGAGCGGGTGAGCGATCAGCAACCTCCTTGCTAGTGAGGACGACCTATGGGTCCGATCAAGGCCTCGGAGACAGCACGATGCAGCTCGCCGTTCGGGTGACCATCGCCTGCGATTGTGAAGTCACTCCGTTTCCCGACAAGCCCACGTAAGTCGACGACCTCGACCCCCAGCGCCCGAACGCGGGTCAGAAGGGCGTCCGCGAACATCTTCTGCGGCGGCGTATGCCACTGCGGCCAGACACAGACGATGTAGCGCCCGGAAAACTGCTCCAGATAAAGCCGGCGGGACTCAGTGATCATTCTGACGAAGAGGTCGGTCTCCTGAGACGTGCTGAGGACACGCTCCAGCCTCTCAGCCCCTCTGTGAAGAGTCCACGAACTCCGCAACACGTCTAACAAATGAACGCGTAGCCGGTCCGAACTCTCGAACGTCCCGCGGCGCTCGACGCGACTCTCTTGCCCCAAGACGAAGCGGGGAGAGTCTTTCAACCAGCTCAGGCTGTGATAACTCCCGAGCAAACGATCGTTGTGAGTTGGCAGCAATGCGAAGTAGATCAGGTGGCCCGTTCGCTCTGGCACTTCTGACGCAAGTGTCCCTGATTGGATCTTTGCGTAGACATGCTGGAGGCCATAACCCTGGCAGCCATAGTTGTAGACGACGGAGTTGTTGACTCGTTTCGCTAGGTGCGCGCCGATTGTCTCAGTGTCATTCAAGCCGGCACCAAACGTCCACGAGCAACCGAAGAGTAGAAGGTGCTGGGTTCCCTTGTTTTGGATATCGACGGGGATCAGCCTGCGTCCGTGCTCGTCAATTGTGTATTGAGAGTCGAAGACGACCCAGTCTCCAATTGTCTTCTTGACGGCAACCCTCCCCTCTCGGGGTCGGTATCCGAGCACGGGGTCTGGAAGCATGAAGCCGGACGCGCCAGTGACTGACTTGGTTGGACGAAGGTGGATTTGGACTCGGATCACCATGTTCCCGAGTTGAAGCGCCAGGAGAGGCGTCGCGACCAGTAGCGCGGTCCGTGCCAACCACCGCGGGTGCCGTCGCAGCCGGACAAGCACTAGGAAACAGGGAATCAATGCAACCGTGAACGGGCTCAGGGTGTACGAAGTCGGGAACACGAAGTAACACCCGACGACGATCACCCACACGAGTGCCCGGTAGCGTTGGCGGAGGGCCTCGTGCGGGCGCAGGAGCATCTCGTCGACGCCCACGATCACCAGATACGAAAGAGCCACCAGGATGCTGATTCCATTGTTTCCCGCAGTGGCTTCCTTTCGCACGACATCGACCAGAGGCAACAAGAGCGCCAGGGCTAATGTCCTTTCCGACAATTTCTTGAGCAGACTCTGGGTCATTGGCGGTCGGCTACGCTCAGGGCTACGCGTGCAGCCTTGCTGTGCGAACACGCTCCTACTCCGGACGATGAGCGTCCAGGAATCCATGAATAATCTGGAGCAGCGCGTCCACGTCTTCTCGCGCTCCAGGACGGTGTTGGACGATACAAGAGTTGAACACTCGAAACCGGCTCCGAGTGTTCTGAGAGGACCGCGCCAGCCCTCGGCGACCCGTCCGCTAGCCCGTCGAAGCGGCAACAACCGAACCAACGAGAAGAGCGAGAGCACGCCAAGACCCACCCGGCGTGCTCCCGCCCTTGCTCAACCCCTCGACCTACCTGCTCGTCAACAGGCTGGGTACCCCGACAAAGGCCGAGGGGTTCTTCTTGTTAGCGGGCGGCGTCGCCTACCCCTTGACGCAGACGATCTGGCGCAGCGTATGCACGACCTCAACGAGGTCCTGCTGCGCCGCCATGACCGCCTCGATCGCCTTGTAGGCCGCGGGCGTCTCGTCGAGCACACCCGAGTCCTTGCGGCACTCGATTCCGGCCGTGGCCAGAGCGTGGTCCTCCAGGCTGAACTTGGCGCGAGCCGCCGTGCGACTCATGACCCGTCCCGCCCCGTGGCTGCACGAGTGAAAGCTCTCGGGGTTTCCCTTTCCGGCGACGATGTAGCTCTTGGCTCCCATGCTGCCGGGAATGATCCCGAGGTCTCCCTTGCGCGCCCGAACCGCGCCCTTGCGAGTCACCCACACGTCCTCAATGAAGTAGCGGCCGATCTTGTTTCCGACTCCCCGCGATCCGCTGTGGAGCATGAACCAGACGCGCTCCGCCTCGTCCAGGCAGACCTCGACGAAGTGGTTTCCACTTCCGAGGGTTCCCAACTGACGGAACGGCTCCTTGCCGCGAGCGATCACCTCGTGCTTTTGGGTGATCGTGTCGTAGTCAGCGCTCAGGCCCGACCAGGCCTGAGTCACAGCTTGCGGAGCCTCGCCCCACGAACCGCGATCGTTGCGCCCGCCGCGGCTCGAGTAGCCGTGAGGAACCGCGCGCTCGATCTTCGAGCGGAGCTCCTTTATGCTCTCGGGCAGGTCAGCCGCCGAGAGGCTGGTTCGAACCGCCATCATGCCGCAGCCGATGTCGACGCCGACCGCAGCCGGGATCACGGCTCCCCGCGTCGGGATCACCGATCCCACCGTGGCGCCCTTGCCGAAGTGAACGTCGGGCATCAACGCGAGCCACTTGTGAACGAAGGGGAGGCTGGCCGCGCGCAGCGCCTGCTCGACAGCCGCCTGCTCGACAGGAACCCCGTGGGTCCAAGCCTTGATCAGGCCACCCTCGTGCTGGTGAACCTGGTAGGTCGAGGTGAGGTGCTCAGGAGGCTGGGCGGGTTATCTTCGTGGCTAGTGAGTTATCTGATTGTCTAAGAAGCCCTCGGTCGTGTTTGGATTCCTGGGGACCCGCCTCGACGGCGGCTACCGAGCGCGTCGCTGGGAGCGGTGGCGGCCCACGATCGACCTCTGCCTTCAGCCCGAGCTCCGCGTGACGCGCCTCGAGCTGTTCGCCGAGGCGAGCCACGACGACTTGGCGGAGCGAGTCCGGGCCGACCTTCGAGAGGTCGCGCCCCAGATCGAAGTCCGCGTCCACCAGCTCGGAGTCGAGGACCCGTGGGACTTTGAGGAGGTCTACACCCGGCTGTTTGGGTTCGTGCGCTCCTATCCCTTCCAGCCCAGCCGCGAGGACTACCGGGTCCACATGACGACGGGCACGCACGTCGCTCAGATCGTCTGGTTCCTCCTCTGCGAGGCGCGCCACCTCCCAGGGCAGCTCCTCCAGACGGCGCCCCCGATCCCGAGTCGAGCCCGGCGGGGAGAGCGAATCGGGCTCGGCTCGATCAGCTTGATCGACCTTGATCTAGCCCGATACGAGCGGATCGCCGCCCGCTTCGCCGAGGACCAGCTCGACGCGCGCTCGTTCCTCAAGGCGGGGATCCAAACGCGCAACGTAGCCTTCAACGCCCTGATCGCGGAGCTGGAGGCGGTCGCCGCCGTCTCACGCGATCCGATCCTGCTCACGGGACCCACCGGCGCTGGCAAGTCCCACCTCGCGCGCCGGGTCTATCAACTCAAGCGCCAGCGGGGCCTCGTCGACGGCGAGCTCGTCGAAGTCAACTGCGCGACGCTCCGCGGGGACGCCGCCATGTCCGCGCTCTTTGGCCACGTGCGAGGCGCGTTTACCGGAGCCGTCCAAGCGCGAGAGGGCCTCTTGCGGCGAGCCGACCGGGGCGTGCTCTTCTTGGACGAAGTCGGCGAGCTGGGCCTCGACGAGCAGGCAATGCTCCTCCGGGCCGTCGAGGAGCGTCGCTTCCTTCCCGTCGGAGCCGATCGAGAAGTCGAGAGTCAGTTCCAGCTCCTGGCGGGCACCAACCGCGACCTTCAGGCGGCGGTTCGGGCGGGGACTTTTCGCGAGGACTTGATGGCGAGGATCGACCTCTGGACCTTCGAGCTTCCTGCGCTGGCGGACCGACCCGAGGACCTCGAACCGAACCTGGACTACGAGCTCGAGAAGGCCAGCGAGGCCCTCGACCGCCGGATCGCGCTTACCCGTCCCGCCCGTCAGGCCTACCTCGAAATGGGCCGCACCGCCCGCTGGGCCAGGAACTTCCGCGACCTCAACTCCTCGGTCCGACGAATGGCGACGCTCTCCCAAGGCGGGCGGATCACGCTCGCCGACGTGCGCCGAGAGGAAGAGCGACTCGACGTCAGCTCGAACCCCAGGGAGGAGGGAGGCGAAAGAGCTCTCGAGCGGGGCCTCGAAGCCCACCTCGGAGCGGCGGCCGCGGCCGAACTCGACCCCTTCGACGCAGTCCAATTGGCCTACGTGCTCGAAGTCGTGGCCGACTCGCCCAGCCTCTCGGCTGCCGGCCGAGTCCTGTTCGCCCAGAGCCGGGAGCGGCGCCGATCCCGCAACGACGCCGACCGGCTCCGCAAGTATCTGGCTCGGTTCGGCCTCGAGGCGGGGGAGATCCGCGCGGGCGGCCGCCCGAGGGTATGATTCGCGGCCTCACCCCTCTCAGGGTGGCCAAGGAGGCCCCATGAACTTCCGCGAAATCGTCGACAGCATTGCCGAAGCCTGTAACTGGAAGGTCGACGAAGCCGAAGGCTCGATCTGCATTGAGGTCCCGACCGGGAGCGGTCGGACCCAAATGGTCCTGATCACCGACGACGTCGACGTCGCCGAGCAGCCGATCGTGCGCTACTGGAGCGTGATCGGTCCCTCGAGCGGAATCGAATTCAAGCGCTGCTTGGAGGAGAACGCCAAGCTCGCCTACGGCGCCTTTGCGCTCCAAGACGACCAGCTCGTGCTCATGGACACCCAGCTCGTTCAAGACGCCGATCCCATGGAAGTCGGCGCCTCGATCGGCAACCTCGCTGCCTACGCGGACCGCTACGAGCGGGATCTGTTCGGCGTCGACAAGTTCTAAGCGGCTCCCGACTCATGCTCCTCGACACCCGCCTCGAGGGTGAGCTTCAGGTCCGCAAGACCTGGCACACCCAAGGCAAGAAATACTTCGAAGCGACGCTGATCAGCGACGACGGCCAGACCCTCCACCTCTACGAGGGTCAGCTCAAGGAAGTCGGCGACCAGCTGATCGAAGACGCCCGCTACCGCGTCGTGTTCCGGCCCTTCGTGAACAACCGCTGGATCGAGCTCAAGGTCGAATCCCTCGAGCTGATCGCTACCCCCTAAGGCGGCTCCGGCCCCAGAGTCCTACCCGTGAACGTCGGCCGCTACTTCCTCTACTTCTGCGGGCAGCTGGGTCTCATGACCCTGCTCCGGTTCTTCTTCACGTGGATCGTTATCTACTGTGAAAACCCCCTCGTCGGTTCCAAGCTCGGTCCGCTCGTGAACCTGGCCTGGGTCGGCGGCGTCCTGCTCGCGTTCCGTCTCTTCGACGGTCTGACTGACCCGCTCGCGGGCGGCCTCGCCAACGCCTGGGTCCGGCGCGGGAGGGAAAAGCGAAGCCTGCTCTGGCTGTTCTTCGTCGTCCCGCCGATCGGGTTTGTGCTCTGCTTCCTGCCCAACCTCGACATGCCAATGGCGCTCCGCTGGATCCTGCTTGGCGGCGGAATGTTTGTGTTCTTCGTCGGCTACACCTTCTACGCGATCCCCTACTGGAGCTTGATCGACGACTTCGGGAAGGACGTCGAAGAGCGTCGCCGAATGAGCAACCTGCTCGGCGTCGGGGTCCTCGGCGGCACGGCCTTGGGGACGGTGTTGTCTGGAATCGCGATCAGCAAGCTCGGGTTCCAGAACGCCGCGATCCTGTTCGCGATCCCCTCGCTGCTCTTGATGATCCTGCCCTTCTTCGCCCAGCCAGAGGGCGTGGCGGAGCCCCCGATCGAAGAGCAAAAGGGCCCCGGCCTAGTCGAGAGCGTGCGGCGAGCCTTTAAGCACCGTCGCTTCCTCGCGACCCTGTTCCTCTTCTCCGGCTCCCAAATGTCGTTCACCGTCATGACGACCTGCACCGTGCTCATCATTGAGCACTTGCTCGGGAGCCCGGACGCGAAGGCCGACATGGCCGTTGTGATGGGCGCCTTCCTCGGGACCTCGTTCCTGTTCTTCGTCGCGGTCCCTGCGGTCTCGCGCAAGTTCGGCTGGGAGTACGCCTGCGTCGGGGCCAGTATTCTGTTGGGCCTCGTTTACGCCTGCACCGCGTTCCTGGGCCAGGGCCTGATCGGCACTCCGCTGACCACGGGCGCGATCCTCTACGGACTCGGCGGGCCAATGGCAGCTATTCTGCTCGGACTCGAGGGCGAAGCCGTCACGGACTGCGCGCGCGAGCGGGGCGGGGACATGACTTCGATCTACTTCGGCGTCTACAACCTGGTCATTAAGCTCTTCAACGGCCTCGCGATCATGACCGCCTCGTTGTTGGTCATTCTCTCGCGCCCGGCTAACTGGGGCGTGAGCGGCGTCCGGGTCATGGGACCTGTCGCCGGTGGACTCCTCGTGTTGGGAGTCGTCGCCTACTTCGTCTGGCGACCCAAGGAGAAGCAGATCTTCCCGCCCGACGAGGACGACGTCTCCGGCCCGGAGAAGGATGGCCCCAAGGACGAGGGCCCCGACGAAGCTGGCCCCACCGAGATCAGCGACGGGATCGATCCAGCCGGCCCAGCCCCGGTCGACACCTCGGACGATCAAACGGTCGTCGCCTAAACGGGAGTTCACGATCATGAGCGGTCACGTGGAGCGTTGTTGCCGGCATGTGAGCTGGTCGACAGTGACCCCTCCCGATCGTGCGCTCCCGTTTACTAGCCCCCCGCTCCGAGTCGCTTGCGCTCAAGACGGGGTGGCTGGCCGCCCGCGGTGATAGGTGACACGCCGCCGAGAGACTCGGAACGTGCGGGTCACCTCCGCGACCATGGTCCAGCTCGTCTTGGGGGACTCGCAGGAGGGGCAGGCCAGGTCGTCTTCCCCGACGTCAGTGCTGCAACGAGAGCATTTCCACGGCATGGCACCAGGATACGCCCACCCACGGTCCGGTGTCGGGCCCTGAGGCCCCGCTGTCTGGCGTATCCATCGCGAGTCTGGGAGAGTCTGCGGCGTGAGCCCCAAGTCCCAACGGTTCGGTCGCTACTCGATTCTGAGCGTCCTCGGTCAAGGCGGAATGGGCACGGTCTACCTCGCTCGGCACCCCGAGATCGGGTTCGAAGTCGCGATCAAGGTCCTGACCGCCGCGCAGGGGCACGACACCGTTGAGCGCAAGCGCTTCCAACGGGAAATCCGCACGCTTGGACTCCTCCAGCGCAGGTTCGCCTAGTAGCGATTCGCAACTTGTCCATTTTTTCGCGAGTGCCGACTGACACTCGTGCATCTTGGGTGCCGAGCGCGCAAACCCTGCCTCCCCATTCAAGCGGACTCTAAATGCGTCCCG
>JAESQQ010000261.1 GCA_016765095.1 Planctomycetota bacterium
CTCTGGGTCGTCGTCGGTCCGGGCGTTGACGCGGCGAGCCATGCCGCGGACCACGAGCTGCGCGCTCTCACGCACCGCGCCCGCCGCGCGGCGGACATGCCCCTTTCGCCTGGGAGCCGTCGCGGCCTCCCCAGCCGCCGGCCGAGCCGGTGCGTTGATCTCTCCGTCCACGTCGGGGGGGAGCGAGAGCGCGGCCGCGCTCATGTGGAGCATGACGCGCTTGGTCGCAGCGCCGGGCCCAGCGGGTTCGTCGACTTCGTCCTCTAGCGGGGCTGGGTCGCGGCGAGTGACCATCGCGGCCCACTTCTGAAACCGCCTGATCCGCCGCTCGGGGAGCACGCCCCGCTCTTGAACGACTTCGAACAAGGTCACGCGCTCGCCAGCCTTGACGCGCTCGAGCTGAATCCTGCGGCAGGCCACGAGATCTGCGTTGGTCGGATAGCCAGCGCGCTTCGCGAGGGCCACAAAGACCTTGTCGGGAACGACGAGTTGCTCCTCCGCCGGCTGGCTCAGGAGGGCCTTCGCGCTGTCGCGCATGAAAGTCTGAACGGACTGAGGATCCTCCTCGGGCGGACGCCGAAGCAGCTCAACCGAGCGAGCCAGGAGCTCGGGAGGCGCGTCGACGCCGATCTCCATTTTCGGCGCCGCGACCGGGGCCGGAGGTGCAGACCCGCTCGGGGACGCAGCCTGCGCCGCGAGCTGCCGCTGGAAATACTCGCTCAGCTCTCGAACGTGATCCTTGCGGAGGTAGCGACTGGCGAGGACTGCGAGAAGGCTCGCGGGCTTCCCCGCTGCGGCGAGCTGCTCCATGAGGACAAGGGCTGAGCGGAGGTCCTCTGAAACGAGGTATCCCCTGGCCAACGCCAACCGAACGGTGGCCTTAGTCGCAGCTTCGACGTGGGCGGACTCCACAGAGTCTCCTGGCTCGAGTGGCTGCCAGCCTAACCAGCGGAGATTCGTCAAGCGAGCGTAGCCCTGGCAGAACTCACCCCTGGCCGCTATTCGTGAAGGTATGACACGACTATCCCTGGCCCTCACACTGACCCTCCTCGCTGGCTGCGCGGGCTCCGACCCGGTCGAGGAGGCGCCGCCGCAGGCCTCAGCGTCCGAGACGGCGGAAGCCAAGCCCCAACAAAAGAAGAAGGCCAAGAAGCGCCGGAAGCGTGTTCGGACCAAGAAAGGCCGCTCCAAGCGAAAACAACGAGAGGCGAGGGCGATCCCCGAGGGCCACGTCTATCTGGCCTTCACCAAGGCCGACCTCAAGACCCAGGTCCTGCCCGTGGTCTCCGCCCAAGCCGGCGTCGAAATCGTCTGGCGAGGAGACGCTCGTCGTGTCCACCTCCCCCTCAAGCGAACCCTCCCTTGGCTCGACGCTATGGACTTGATCTGCCGATTCAGCGACACCCACCTCGTGCGGGCCTACACCGGTCGCTACGAACTCCGAGACGGCTACCAAGGCCAACTCTCGAGCGAGGGGATCACGACGAGCGGCGGGAGCGGCGGGTCGGCGGGCTCCGGCGGGAGTTCGGCGGGCTCTAGTGGGAGTCAGGGAGGAGCCACGGCATCGAAGGCTAGAAAAGGATCGCGCGGTCGCAGCTCCCGAGGAACGACTTCGAGTTCCAGCGGAACGGCCTCGAGCGCCTCTACGTCCACCGCTGGCGCCTACAAGGGAACCTACGATCCCCGGACGGGTGTCCGCCCCCCCAACGAGGCCAAGGCCATTCTCCAAGGCATGGGAACGCGCAACTCCGGCGGTCCTCGCCGCTAGTCTTGGCTACCCCCTGCGCCCGCGTCGGGGTGGGGGAGGCTGAGCGGTGGCTGGATCCTCGGGCCAAGAGTGGCGCGGGTAGCGGCGGCGCAGCGCGCGGGCCTCGCGAGGGTAGGTTCGCTCCCAGAAGCCGGCGAGGTCGCTGGTGATCGAGACCGCGACTTTGTTCGGCGCCAAGAGGTGGAGCACGAGCGGCACGCCCCCCACGCTCGGGCCCTCCAGATTGCCGAAGAAGTCCTGGAGCCGGCTCGCGATCCAGGGGGGTTGCTGGCGCTCGTAGTGCACCGGGCACCGCTTGCGGCCCGCGATCGTGACGTGGGTCGGCGCCAACTCGCGGAGCAGGCGCTCACCTTGCGGACCGAGCTGGGCGGTCAAGTGCGCGAGCGGAGACGCCGCGCGGAGCTCCGCGAAGCTCCGGCGCCCCTCGCAGAGTTCGACCACGACCTCGCTCAGCGCCTGCTCGTCGAGGCGCGGGAGGTCCTCGCGGAGGCCCCCCAGGAAGGTCAAGCGCTTGAGGAGGGCGTCAAGGTCCTCGGCCTCGCAGAAGGCCCGCGGCCCCGCAGCCCGAGCTGCCTCTGCCAAGCAAGCCGCGACCGCGAGGGGCTCGCCTTCCTCTGGGGTCCGCTCCACGACGAGCGCGCCGTAACGAAGCTCCCAGTGGGCCTCGACCCGCGCGCGCTGCGGCTCGAAGCGAACCTCTTGAGCCTCCTTGAGGGCCTCGGGAAAGAACTCGAGGAGCCAGTCTGGCTCAATCGCGCTCACGAGGCGCGCCTTCCCCGCGCCGCCACCGCTCGGACCGCTGGCGTCGAGGATCACGAGCCAGTTCGCCTCTTGGACCGTGCTCTGAGGGCTGAGCTGGACTCCACCGCCCCCCGCCAGCGCGAATCGAGCGCCACCTTGTCGTTTGGCGACTCGATCCGGGTGACCCGCGAGCAGCGAGAGCCGAAGCGCCAGGTCAGGATCGTCCGCGCGGGTCTCGCGCTCCGAGGAGCGCAGCTGACGAACGAGCTGACTCGCGACGCGGTCGACGCTCCGAGCTGCTTGAGGGTCGACGCCAAGTCCGCGGAGGCTCCCGGCGCGAAAGCGGGCGCGCCGCGCCTCTCCGAGGAGGTCGAGGAGCCAGAGCAAGTCGCTCTCGCCCTGCACCGGGGGCGGCTCACGCTCGGCGGCCGAGGTGCGCAGGCTGCGCTCCGAGAGGAGGGCGGCCGCGTCTGCGGCCAGGGAGCCGAGACCGCGTTGGGCTGCCTCCACGAACACCCGCCCGGCGCGAACGGGCAACGGGAGCCGCTCGAGGCGCAGGCCGACTTCGCTTAGACGACCGTCCTCCTCGAGGGCCCCCAAGCCGGCGAGAAGAGACGACGCCTGTTCGAGCGCCCTGGGCGGCGGAGCGTCGAGCCAGCGAAGCTCGCTCAGGTCGCGAACTCCAGCACCTCGCAGCGCGAGGACCAAGCCCGCGAGGTCCTCGCGCTGGAGGGCCGGGACTGCGTGGGCCGGCCGGCCCCGATAGTCGAGCTGGGTGTAGAGCCGTTTGCAACGACCCGGCCCCTGGCGTCCGGCGCGGTGCGCCCGCTGGATCCCCGACGCTTGAGAGATCGGCTCGAGGCGGAGGGCAGGCAGCCCGCTCTGAGCGGTGAGGGTCGGGACACGAGCCAGGCCGGCGTCGATCACCGCCGCCACGCCGTCAATCGTCAGCGAGGACTCGGCGACGTTGGTCGCGAGGATCACTTTCCTGCGCCCGCCGGGCTTGAGCGCC
>JAESQQ010000262.1 GCA_016765095.1 Planctomycetota bacterium
CGCTGAGCGTCGCGGTCGCCCGCAGGTGAGCCACGGCGGCCAGCTCCGGGATCGCGATTCGGACGAGACCCGCTTTGAGGGTCCGGCTCCCGGTTGAGATCCGGAACGGACGCCCGGTGCTCGGAATCGTGACCGGCTCGCTGGCCTCGATCGTGAGCGGCTCTCCGCCGTCGTCAACGCCAGGCATCTCGTCAACCTGCCGACGTCCGCGATCGAGCCCGGCCAGATTGACTTGCTCGTCGCGAGCCGCCACGACGACTTCCCGCCGCTCTTGGCTCGTCTTCTCGCGGGTGTAGAGCGTGTCGTCCTCAGCCAGGGGAGCCTCGGCAGCGCGACCCGGACGAGCCGTCGAGAAGGTCGCCTCGACTCCCTCCCAGCGCTCGCCTGTCGCCTGCCAAGCCGTCGCGAAGGTCGTCAGCACGAGGCGGCCGTCAGCAGCCTCTTCGCTGTCTCGCTCGAGCCGAACCAAGTGCTCCGGGCGCCAGAGCGCACAGGGTGTCCGATAAGCGATCTCGACCTCTAGCTCGGTCTCGTTGGCCGCCTCGAGCTGGACCTCGACCGCCGCCTCCCAGCGAGAGCGGAGCCCCTCCAGGCGAGACGTCGCCCTCGCCGCGTCGGCCAAGGCCCGGTTGGCCTCGTCGTGAAGCACGCCTTCCGCGCGGACCTCCTCGACCGCCCCTTGGGCTGCGGTCGCGAGCGCCTGATACCCCTCGCCCCACCCGGATCGATCGCTCGCCAGGCCGTGGGGAACCCGCGCGATCCCTTGACTCCAGGCAGCTTGGAGCTGCTGCAGTCGCTGGAGGCTACGGCGGGCCTCTTGCAGCTTCGCCAGGCAACCCGCCTGGTCGATTCGCGCGTCCCCCTCGGCGGCTGCGGCCGTCGCCAGGTCTGCGGGATCACCGATCCGAACGCTGTCGAGGCGTCGCAGGACCCGAACGCCCAGGAGGGTCACGCCCTCGTCAAGCGGTTTGGCTCGCACACTGCGGTCGTCAATGAAGGGGCTCACGCCCTCCAACACGACCCAGCCTTTTCCGGCTGGGATCCGGACCTTCGCTCTGCGAGTCACCTCCGCCCGATCCTCGAAGAAAGTGACCTGGGTCGCCCGGCTCTCAAAGCCCCTCTGCTCAGCGTTAGTCACGGCGATTCCCTCCGACTACCTCGCGCTTGGCAGGCAGTTCGACGACGTAAATGAAGCTCAGCTCCTTGCGCTCGCCCGCCGCGAGCTCAAGCTCCCAGACCAGCCCGCCCTCGATCCGCTGACCGCGCTCCGCTTGGGTGTAGGGCTTGGCCGGAGGCTGACTCCCGAGGAGCTTGACGGAGAGATCGCTCTCGCCCTCGCCCTTGACCGGAACCCGGTCCACGACGCGAATCGAGACGGGGGACTGGAGCGAAGAGCGCAGCTCGAGGGTCACGACGTGCTCAACGCTGACCGTCTTTCCGATCAGCCCCGACGTCTCCTCCCGGACCCGCGCGTTGCGAGCGATCCGAACTCGGTCCTCCGAGCCGAGCCCGAACCGGACCACCCCTCCCCGCCCGACTTTGCTGAGCGCGGTCGTCGTCAGCAAGGAACCGTCGAGGTAAACCTCGATCGGCCCCCCGAGGAGCGGCATCTCGAGAGGGTTCTCGAGCTCGGCTTCGCGGTAGATCGTGTCGTCAATCGAAGGGACGACGCTCAGGACTTGCTTGACGGTCACGGGGACTTCGCTGACGCCGACGCGGGTCAGCCCCGGACCGGAGCTGACGTCTGCGAGGCCGTCTGCCTCAAACTGGAAGTCGAAGCTCCCGCGCTCGCTCTGCGGATCCCGGGCGTGAGCCGGTCCGTTCAGGCTGGCGACCGCTTGGCGAGCCCGAGCGTCGCCGCCCAACCCCGAAGAGGCCTTCTGGAGGCGCCCTAGCTGGCCGCGCGACGAGCCTCGGCCTTGCATCGAGAGCCGGTCGAAGTCGAGCCAGCCGTCGGCGGGCTCAAGCGGGAGCTCGGGCAGCGGAGGTGGAGGAGGCAGCGCTAGGCCCCCACCGCCGCCGCCGGGTCCGCCGCCTCGTTTCTTGGAGCGGCGCGCGGATTTCGGCATCGGCGCCGCAGCGCCCGAGCGTGTCAAGGACATCATCATGTCCTTGGACGCCGGCTTCGCCTTCTTGTCCTCGAACGCCATGCCTCCCAGCATCGCGTTCGCTGGTGCCGCGCCAAACTCTGGCGCCCCCTCTCCGACCTCCCATTCCGACAGCTCCTCATCAGAGGCGAACAGATCGTCTTCTTCGTCCTCTTGGGACATGAAGACCGCTCCGCTCGCGTCGCTGTCGTCGAGGATAACGTCGAAGTGCCGGGTCGGCTCAGGGGGAGCGGCGGCGACTGGGCCGGTAGCGGTCACGTGCGACCTGGCGGCCCGACTGAGGGCCGTCTCGTAGCCCTCGAAGAGCGCGCTCAGACCTTCGGGCGCGGCGCGATATCCCTTCGCCTTTGGGGGCTGAGCTCGCCCCAGCCGGCGAGCAGGGAGCTCTGGGAGGCGAGCGTCGGTGACGAGGTCCGCGGTCGAGAGAGCCAACTGGACGCCCGTCCAGTCCTCGTCCGTCTCCTGAGCGAGGACCGCGTTCACGGCCCAAGTCCCCTCGCGCCCGCCCGCTGCGAGGCGGACGCAGTAGGCCGGCCACCAGCGGGCAGCGTGCACGACGTAGATCAGGGTCAGCTCGTCGATCGGGCTCAGCTCGGGTCCGAGGCTGATCGTGACGGCCGAGGTCGCGCCGGTCCGGGGAGGGCGCTGGCTGATCTTGGCCTGAACGTCGGCCAGCTCACGCTCGATTCCGCGCCGCTCACGGGTCAGCTCAATCAGCCGCGCGTCGGCGGTCGCGAGCAGCTCGTGGAGGACTTCGCCGGCCGCGAGTCCGTCCTGGATCCGAGCTGCGGGAGCCTCCTCCTTGCGTCCCAGGTTCAACTCCGGGGAGGTTGAACGGAGCAGCTCACGCTCGTGCTGAAGCTGAGTTCCGAGCAAGTCGAGCGCCGCGAGTCGGGCGTTCAGCTCGTCGCGGAGGGCCTCGCTCGCGCTCGTGTCGCGGCTCAGGGACGCCTCTTGGCGGGAGACGAGGAGCCCAGTCACCTGACGTCCCCCGAGGACTTCGACTCGAAAGCTGCCCGGCTCTGCTTGAGGCGTCACGCCCTCGACCACGATCTCGCAGGGACCGTCTGGGAGCGCCTCGAGCGTCACCCTTCGAGTCACTAGCGCCCCGCGGGCGTGGACGCAGACACGTTGGATCGAACTGGAGCAGGGGAGAGCGCTCACGAAGACTCCTCAAGGCTGGGCCCACCATGTTCGGGGCGAAGGGCCCAAACACAACCCCAGCCAACCCCACGGGCTGAAAGCTCATTGCAGAGGCTAGAGGCCCCGGCCGCTCTGGCTAAACCGGAGGCCACGATTCTGAGAGGTCGCCCACGACGCTGGTCTCACGACTCCTAAACCGGAGGCCACGATTCTGAGAGGTCGCCCACGACGCTGGTCTCACGACTCCCGTTCGCTATGA
>JAESQQ010000263.1 GCA_016765095.1 Planctomycetota bacterium
CTTTTGCCGGCCATTTTGCTGCATTTTGGCTTACGGGTTGCGCTTGGTAGGGGCGGAATGCCTGTGGGCCCTTGTGTAGTGGGTCACATTTGGCACACCCCCCGTAGTCTTAGTTCTGATGGCTATTAGCGGTTTTATTGCTTGGTGTTTTCGGGGTGGTGGCCTCTAGGGTGTTCGGTAGTGACCTGAATTGACACTATCATGGTTCGGCAAATGGATCTACAGCGCGCGAGATTCCGGGATTACGCTCGCCTTCGGCTTTTCGCTGGGTGGTTTGCTACATTTTGGCATACGGGACGTGCGTGGGAGGGTCGCCCGATAGATAGGGAGAGCTCGCGCGGTTCAGCGGGCGAGAGCCGCGCTGGGGACACTATACGGGCCCACGGCCTGCGGGCCCATGACCTGCGGGTGGTCATGGCTAGTTAAGTCCCTACGAGAACAGAAAGCACGACCAGGGCCACGTGCGGGCCGGGAGGGCTCCGGACACCTGCTCGATAATCTCACTTCCGGCGGTCTAAGAGGTCTATAAAGATATCTGTTTTTTATTTTTTTTCGGGGGCTGATGGCGGATTTGCTGTGCAAAAACCCACGGCCCTCTTAATTTGGCGTTCCGGGCTCCCTAGAGGGTGAGAGGGGGGTGGCGGAACGTGGTAGCCCGGGTTCCGGGACAGGCTAGCGGGTTTTTATCTTGGTCTTGATTCTTGACGGGTGGCGGCGCGGGGGTCGGAAGAAGGTAGAAATGCTACTATGGTTTTTTTGCGGATGGCGGGACAACGCGCGAGATTTCGGGATTAGCGGTTGCACGGACGATCGCTGCACCTTTTGCTGCTTTTTGGACATCTCGCCGGGCGTGGGGGTGAATTAGCACGTGTTCGCGGGGATAGGTCGTTGGGTAGAAACGCAAGAAAAAACAGGGCGGACGGCCGTTGTCTGACAGGATAAACATGGAGAAAAAAGACACCTGTGAGATAGTCTCACTTCCGGCGGTCTATGTTATGCGTTACGTACGTGGGCATCCACGTACGTAAAAAGACACCTGTTTTTCTATACGAAGTATAACTTTCGGGGGCTGCTGGCGGATTTGCTGTGTACAAAATTTACGGCCCTCTTAATTCGTCGCTCTGGGACCCCTAGTGGGTGAGGTGAGGGTATGTGTGCTACTTAATATTCGTCAAAATTGAACAACCCCCTTACTTAATTACTGTCAACCACGGCTTATTGAACTACCGTCAAAATGGACGAAGTTGAGCGCAAGATCGTTGTCGTTGGTGATGGGGGAGTGGGAAAAACTGTGTGGTTGAAGAAGATAGTAACGGACGCTTTCTGTGTGAGACACGTTGCTACTTTGGGCGTGAATGTGTCTACTATACATGTGCCTCCTACTCTCAACGTGGCCGCCCCACACATTTCCGGTGTTGCTATTGGTCTGTGGGATTGCGCGGGCGTGAAGGAGTTTTCCGGGCGAGGAGATCATTCCTACATCGAAGCAGACGGGGCCATCGTTATGTTCGACCTCTCCGACGACCGCTCTTATGAGAGTTGCGGGGCGTGGGTCGACAAGGTGCGCGAGATGGCGGGTGATATCCCTATCGTCCTGTGCGGGAACAAGTGCGATATGGAGGGGATGGACATCGGCGCGATTGCGCTGCACCGCGAGAAGGAGCTGACGGCGTACTACTCGGTCTCGGCGAAAAACAACTACAACATTTTGAAGCCGATCGACGCTCTGGTCGACGCGCTGGGACATTAAAATATAGCAGCGGAAGGTTCATATAAGTGCACGCTTTTTGGGCATACTTTATACCGTAATGAAATGCGCGTCGGTTTCATTATCGTTGTATTGCTGGTGGTACTCGTAATTCTCCTTGCTCTAGTGTTGAAGGTTAGAAGCGCAAGGGTTAAGGGCGGAAAAATGGCAGGAGTTCTAGGCGGAAAGGTGGAGGACAAAGCCAGGGGCAGTAAAATGACTACCTGGGCGTTGGAACTAGAGCGCGTGGCCGAGGGCGACGTAATTACCTGCAACACGCTTACTCCTACCCAACTACAAGAAGAATTTGACTCTTCGCAGAAGTCGACGCACATGGGTCCTCCCTTTACCGCATGGAGCAATGACTGGGTGTACTTCCCGGCTATGTATGACAGCGAGTCGTGGGCTGCGCGGGTGCCAAGACATCCACCGCCTTGCGGGGCGTCGAAAGAAGCTCTGGAGAAGTATAAGACCACCCACGTTGGCGGCGGCTAGATGTTTGATAGAGCGGGGCAGAATAGCCGGTTTATCGGGCGTGGGTTTTTTTGGGGGTGGACGTTTGGGACACGGGCGCGACTTGAATAGGTAATATTCTATATAAAAAAGGCGACACAATCGACACATGCGGGAATTGAAGGGTGGTAGGGGCTAGGTACCCCACAAGAATGGACGAATATCTCCCAGATACACCACAGCTGCTTCCTTAATAGGAATGTGGTCTACTCTCATAATGTGTCATGAAACTGATAACGTGATTATACCATCAGTTTCTACGTTAGATGGTAGTATGGTTCTGATGTGGTCACAACGGATTCTGATGATTGTTCATGATGACGGAAGCTTCTCGCTCATAAACAGTGGAGCTATATTTCCAGCCGAGACTTCCAATCTTGTATTTCCTGAGATACAGCGGCGATGTTTGCATCCATGATATAACATACCTACTGCGTAAAGCGACGTGTTTTACATCAAACGCGTAGCAGTTGACAATAGGTGAGTGGGGTGACACGTTCACTTTTTGCATGTCGAGTATAACATGAAAAAACGCCAAAATTGAAAGGGAGGATTAGATAGATACCTCTCGCAGGATTCGTCTCTTTCTTCCGAGCCTTCCGACTGTTCTTCCGCCTCTCCCGTCAGTCCTTTCGCCGCTTCTCGCCGTCCACCCGCCGATGGCTGGTCTCCCCTCTCCCTGGGTCCTTCCCGCCGACGCGTTCGAGGATGGCCTCTCGACTCCTCTCCCCTCCGCGTGGTGTGCGCCCACCGTGGCCTTCACACGGCGAGTGTCCTCCGTCGAGCGCGAAGTGTTTCTCCGCGCCAGGACGTGCTGCGACCAGCTGGCCGGGTTCCTCGCCTGCTCGCACTGCGCGCAGCCCTTCCTCGTCCGCGTCGTCGAGGAGGCCGACCCCACCTGCGAGGATGCAGTGGTTCGGTGGCTCGCGCTCCCCGCGGTGAAGGCGGAGGTTTCCGCGCTCGGCGCCGAGGAGTTCGGCCCCCGCCTCCACGCTGTGGAGTCGCGCTCCCTCGTCGGCCACGCCGTCTACGCAGGGTCCGCGAAGGTCGCCTTCGCGCTTCTTTGGCAGCTGCGGCACGTCGTCGACGCGGAGGGGCTCTGGAAGGTCCACGACCGGGCCGTCGCGTGGGACAAGCTGGCCTCCTTCCGCGAGGAGGACCTGTGCGGCTACGGGAGCGACGACGAGTCTCTGCGGCGGGCGGATGCCATCTGCGTGGTTGAGCAGGGGCTCGGGCAGCTGGGCGAGTGGTGAGCTCTGGGTGTGCTGGGTGTACATAGTTCATATATGTTTTTTCTGCGATAATATCGCCCAGGTAAAATTGAACGTATGTGTTATTGAGGAAAAGATGGCGGGGTACGTCAGCTCCAGGTACGCGGTCGTTATTAGCTCCGCGGATTACACCAACTGCACCGATTTCCAGGCGGACGCTTTGCGGAAGTGGCGGGTGAGCATGGGCTACGATCCGGAGACCCGGTCGTGTGATGGCATGATAGAATACGGGCTTATGATGGACTGCGTTAGGGAATGGGAATTTAGCGACAGGGGGTACGGTCAAGAGGACTAAGAAACCTAACAAGTTCGCGTGTTGTGGTTTTTAGCTGCGCTAGATGGCACGCCTTCCTGTAGTTCCTTTAGCTATGCTAAAAACTGGCACCGGTTTTTACATATTGTGCATGTATAACTTTTTCGAGGGTGCGCGCGGTAGTCGGCGCGTAATATCTCCTAATAGTATAGTGGCTTGTTGGTTGTGGTTCTGAAGAGATGGAGCACGCTAAGGCTATGGTATACGCTCTCCTCGTTGTTCTGATTATACTCTGTATAAGGTTTGTTGTGCCCGTTTTAACGTGCCACCCGACAAATCACGATGGGTCTGCTGAATCCTTCTTGCACCACGCAGAGATTAAGACCATGCGTGGTACGCCTAAGTTTACGAGACTGCGCGCGCAGGCGGGCGCGTCCGGGGGTCGGGTGTTTATGATACCTCCGCTCAGCGACGATACTCTACTGGATTCGGTTATGGTTGAAGACGGCCCGCCCATGATTGGCTTCAGTGTCAATCTTGTGCCCTTCGCGCAGTTCAAGCGGGGGTCCATCGCCGGGAAGGTGAGCACATACCCAATAAACTTGCTAATGTCGGACCCTTCTATCCCGTTTGGACAACGGTTTATTACCGTCAAAGGAGCTCCCGCGATCATCGGTATGCTTACGACTAGACTAGCTCCAGCCGCTGTCTAGCGGGTTGGTCCACACATGACACCGGGCGGGTACACCAAATAGAACGTTGAAAAACTTAGCCATACCGCTAGTACGTCTCGTCATCGAGAATTTGATGCACATCCGGAAGACACTCCGCGCTGTCGAACACATGATTGCAAGTGCATTCCATCCCGTGCGCCAGTCTTGCCATCTTGATAAACAGATATACCCACGCACGTAAACGTATGTAAGTTCAAGAAGAAATCATTTTTCGCCGCGCACACCCGCCAGATGTGGGTAATTCGACAGTTTCTGGGCAAGGGCGACCGCCTGGAGGTTGCAAAGTGGATAGAAGACAGCCCGGAAGAGTCAGACACTTTCGGAACATTTGAACGTCATGTTATGTAACGTACTAAACATGATAAACTACTGAGAAATGGCTGTCACAGCAAAAGATGCAACCAAGCAACTAAAAGACGCGTGCGAGGACGGGCGGCTAGAAGACGTGCAGCGACTAGCTGAAGTATGTGGTTTAACTGCAGAGGACGTGACTTATGACACCGATTACCTGTATAAATCATGTTGGAACGGGCATCTTTCTGTTGTTCAATGGTTGATAGTATCTTACCACCTGTCTGCCGAAGACCTGCTCTACATAGGGCTACTGCAGCACATGTTTGTATACGGCCAATTGGAAGGCGCCCAGTGGCTGATTAAGACGTTTGAGCTAACGGTCGAGGACGTGTGTGCTTATGACAACGAATCTTTACGTGGCGCGTGCAGAGAAGGCCATCTGATAGCAGCCCAGTGGCTGGTCCGGGAATACGCCGTGACAGCCGAGGATTTGCGCGTCAAACATGATATTGTAGTCAGAACTCACGCCTTATCCAGTGCGTGCGAGAACGGGCACCTGGAGGTCGCCCGGTGGCTGGCCGCAACGTTCAACTTGACGACCGAGGACGCGCATGTGTTGCATGCAACAAATAACTGGGCTCTGAGGAGGGCGTGTCTGGCCGGCCACTTGGAAACTGTTCGATGGTTGATAGCGACGTTCAACCTGACAGTCACAGATATAAACGCCGTAAGCACTTCGCGCTACTTACCAAGCGCGGATAATATCTGTGCGCCCACGTACGTAAGATGATACATCGGCTAGTACAAGCGGGCGAGTGGCGCCCGCGTAAGCATCAGAGGTACCCTCGAGCATACAGAGTCGCTATGAGGGCGCTGGTCTTGCTGGCAAGGTCTTCGAGGGAAACGAAAATTGATGCGTTGGAATAGTATAAGAAAGAATGGCGACCTCGCGTGCAGAAATTGCAAAGTGCAATGCCGTGGAGGCGTGCATGCAAGGAAATCTAAGCGCTCTGCGAGACATGGCGCGCCGCGGTGTAGTTATGGATGGCGGTCTTCTTGAAATCGCGGTGCAGAGATGGAGGAAGTACCCGGAAGTGGCGAAGTGGCTGATTGATCAAGGCAAGGGCATCAATACGGAAAACGCGCATGGGTCCTCGATGCTGCATCTTTGCGTGATGTACGGGGCGCACGGTACAGTACCCCTGATGCTTGCAGCGGGCGCGGACCCAACAAAGAAGAATCGCAGCAGAGAAACACCGAGAGATATTATTACGCAGTCGACGTTACAATTCAGACCCCGCAGCATGTTCTGGGAGACGGCCGCGATACTTGAGGCGGCGGAGATCGAATGGCCGAAAACGCAGATGGTGAAAGTAGGCGAGTGGCGCCCGCGGACCCACCGGCGCTATCCGAATGCATACCGTGCCGCAATGAGGGCGCTGGTCCTGTTGGCGAAGTCCTAGCGGACTGCTTGTGATGTTTTTTATTTTGGCATGAAAAGGAGCACGCAAAGTTCATATATTTGATACGGCGTGTGGCATTTATACTACACGGATATGGGCTAAGATGCTCGTAGTAGATGTATTCCACGCAGCATGTGAGGAAGGTCGCCTAGAAACCGTCCAGTGGTTAGTCGATAGGTTCGAGATATTCGCCGGAGAAGCGCACATTGCTCGAGGCCAGAAGAACCACGCGTTTCAACTCGCGTGCGGTAATGGACGCCTGAAGGTCGCCCTGTGGCTCGCGGAAGAGTTTGCCCTGACAACCGAGGATGCGCGCGCCAATAATAACTACGCGCTGCGCGTCGCGTGCTGGAGCGGCCACCTAGCAGTCGCCCAGTGGTTGGCGGAAACGTTCGACTTGACAACCGAGGACGCACGCGCTGATGACAACTACGCGCTGTGTCTCACATGTCAAAACGGTCACCTAGCAGTTGCCCGATGGCTCGTGGAGAGGTTCGACCTAACTACCGAAGACGCGCGCGCCGAGGACAACGAGCCGCTGCGCCATGCGTGCCGTTTCGGCCGCCTGGAGGTCGCCCAGTGGCTTGTGGAAAAATTCGATCTAACCGCCGCGGACGCGCGCGCCAAAGAAGACCTAGCGCTGCGCTACGCGTGCCGTAATGATCACCTGGCGGTTGTAGAATGGCTATTAATGGCGTTCAACCTAACTGTCGAGGAAGTGCGCGCGGCCATGCGTCGATTGACCAAAAGCAACAAGAAAGAGTACGCGCAGAAGTTGAAAGCCATACACCAAGTAATACAGGCCGGCGAGTGGCGCCCGCGAAAGCACCGGAGATACCCGAGACAATATCGCGCTTCACTGCGCACGCTGGTCTTGCTGGCGAAAACCTAAGTTGTTCTGGTGTTTTTTACTTACCACACGCAAGAATAAGAGCAACGTAATAAAAACTACCACGCCTATGGCCTATGGAACGCGCGCCTTCGCAAGCACGGCCAGCGCGTGCATAGCGGCGCGCACCTCGGGGGTGCTGGGGTTTTTCGAATGCGAAGTCCAGGGGCGCCACTCGCCGACCGCCCGCTTACGTACGTGGGCTTGTACGCTAGCGCGCCTACCCTTGTGACTTCGTCGTTTTCTAACCACTCGTCGTAGCCTGGGAGTATCCATACCGGGCGGTATCCGGGATGTTGTATGGACAGGCCGCGGTGGGCTAAGAGTGTTTCACGGAGCTCGGGAACCAACGATGCGTATGGGACGCGATGGCGGTATCCGCCTCTTGGCTCAAACACGGTGGCGTCGGTGAGGGCAGGCGGCGAGGTGTCTGTTTGGACCTCGCGCAAAACCGTAGAGAACGGCGCGACGTCTTCTATCACGGTGATAGTGCGCGCGTCCCCCCATTAGGACGTTCAAATTTGGCAAAAACGACACCGCCTCATGTTCGGGCGCGGGCGAGCACCAGCAGCGCGCCGAGAGTGGCTCTGGCGGGCGTAGGGTAACCGCCGGCGTGGGCGGGCCGCCACTCGGGCGCGGACCACAGCTTTCCCACCGAAGAGTCTAAACAGCGCGAATTAGCGCGCGCACGCTCGAGAAAGCTATCGATGCTGGCGCTGCGCCAGAAGGAATGCGGCTTTCCAACACGCGTACGTAAATACCACTGCGCATAACTGCGCCCGTATTTACATTGCGTGTCCCGTTTGAAATCGGCGGCGATCTTCTCTTCGTCCCAGAAGGGCGTAAATAGTTTGGGTATGGGCTTGAGCCGTGGCTCAACAACTTCGTAAACGAGATCGTGCAAGAGGGCGCTTGCGATCTCCCACTTCAGCGACGCGGGTGTGTGTGTGTGCGTTGGCACAGCTATATCTTCTAGCTTCACAGAGGATAGAGCACCGCATAGCTCTGTTTTATGCATGCATGAAACATCGTACACGATCTCTTCCGATTTTCCGATTTTACGTGCGTCCACTCCCGTAAGGGCATAATCGCACGCTTCCTTTCTGTGACCCTTCCAGTCATTGTCCCACTCCCACGCCAACTCAGGATAAAGCCCGAGTTTGCCATAAAACCGCCTTTCCATCCGGCTTTCCATTTATTTTCGACACTGGACGTGCGATTATGCCCACGTACGTAGATAAACGTATAGTAGAAAACATGGCATTTCAATTTAGGTCAGATCGATAACGTGCGAGGGGTTTGAACGAATCACACCCAACGAACCCGATAAACATGAGGTAAGAGCCCGGCGGTCGCGGATGCCCTCGTCGAGAAGTATTCGTCGCATGTTGCGAGAGAGTTTTGGGCAGACAGCGACGGTGTGGATCACCGCGGGACAGCTGATTTGGTTTCGTTCGTGAACGGCGTGATCATTTTTTGTGCGTTGTTTGTTTTCCTATCGGAAAGCAACTCGCGGACGTAATGCATAAAGTATGCTGCCAAAATTGAAGCGTCAGAGTAGTAAGATACCCGCGACACCAAAACGACGAACTAAACGACAAAACCCAAGCAGGATTCTTTGTCAGAAAGCTCAGACTAGTTAAACAGATTAAGAAAACACAGCCAGACAGACTAGTTAAACAGATTAAGAAAACACAGCCAGACAGGCTAGTTAGGCCAAAAAATACACAGCCAGACAGATTAGTTAGGCCAAAAAATACACAGCCAGACAGACTAGTTAAACAGATTAAGAAAACACAGCCAGACAGGCTAGTTAGGCCAAAAAATACACACCCAGACAGATTAGTTAGGCCAAAAAATACACAGCCAAAAATGGCGGCGTGTGATACCCTACAGGAGGTGCGCCAGTTGCAACAGGAGTTGTTTGACGTGGATAGATTTCGCCGCGTCGGCGATGCCCACGTCTGGTGTATAAGCATAGACCGTGTATTCGCGCTGACGGCAAGATTATTAGAACTCGGGCCGCCCTCCTTGCTAGATGCCCGAGACGAGTACGGAGAAACCGCGTTGTCCTACGCGTCGGGCCACGAGCCTCGCGTCGATGTAATTTGCCACCTGATAGATATGGGCGCAGATCCCTGTCTCCTTTACAGGGACGACGACGACCCTCCAGAGTTTCTTGGGGTCACACTCGACTATAGGCTTAGCGAAGGGCTGTATGAGTATGGAGGCTATGAGAGCCTGCAGGATCAGTACGCGACCGCGTGGGCATACATGTTTGCAGCGCGCGGAGCACGTGAAGTGCGTGAAGCGGTTCTCGCGCAGATCCACTGCGCGGGTGAGTGGCGCCCGGACGGCGCCGGCGCATACCCGAGTTGTTGGCGAGGCGCGTTGCGGACCTTATTGCTTCTAGCAAGAGGTTAGTGACGGGAGGGATGTAGGTATACGTTTCACATGTACATATTTTTTTGTCGCAGGTGCAACTTGTATCACGAGCGACAAACCTATCCCGCAAGCATCAAAAGTAGCTGTCCGGCTTTATTCTGGGAACAACAAGGTCAAAATTGAAGCGTCAGAGTTGTAAGATACTAAAACTACGAAAACCACAAAAATAAACGACGAAAACCCAAGCAGGATTCTTTGTTAAACAGGTGCTAGGCAAGTGCTAGCCAATCGCTAGACATGTGCTAGACAGGTGCTAGACAGGCGCTAGACAAGTGCTAGACAGGTGCTAGACAATCGCTAGACAGGTGCTAGACAGGCGCTAGACAAGTGCTAGACAAGTGCTAGACAGGCGCTAGACAAGTGCTAGACAAGTGCTAGACAAGTGCTAGACAAGTGCTAGACAGGTGCTAGACAGGTGCTAGAAATAACAGAAGGAACATTCGAAATGGCGGCGTGCGATGTCCTACAGGAGGAGGTTGCTGTTGTGCCGAGAGCACGGCAGCTGATAGGCGCGCTGTGGGCTACCGTTGACGACTACGGCCCTGTAGATATGGGTCGCGTAGTTAAGCTGGTGGAAGAGTTGTTGGAACTTGGTCCGCCCTCCTTGCTGGATGTCCGGGACGAGGGCGGAGAAACCGCGTTGTCCCTCGCGGCGGGCTGCTATGTCCATCCAGATATGATTCGCTATCTACTGGTCAAGGGCGCAGACCCCGCCCTTCATTACCCGGATGAGGACGATCTTCGGGCGGATTATGAAGGAGAAACGGTCGTGGGTCAGCTACTTGGAAGCATGTGGTGCGCCGAAGGCGAAGGCGACGATGCCCTGTATGAGAGAAGCGATACCGCATATGGCTGTTTGTGTGACGTGCTTGAATCGCGTGAAGTGGTTCTCGCACAGATCCGCAGCGCGGGCGGGACTGCGGGCGAGTGGCGCCCGGACGGCGCCGGCGCATACCCGAGTTGTTGGCGAGGCGCGTTGCGGACCTTATTGGTTTTAGCAAGAGGACAGCAGCAAGTGAGGTGAATAGTTTTAGAATGGCTTTTGTTTTTTACGTTTATGCTTACGTGTTGCTTATGTGCACGTGTTGTTTATGCTTACGTGGTTCGGCCACTTTCAGGACGGGAAAGAAAAAATATTGGGATGGCGTTTACGTTCGTAAGTTACGTCGCTGTCTTCGCAAGAGTCACCATCGGCTCTCCGCCCTGCCGGCTTGCGCTGCAACATTCGCCAGCGGTGGACTTCGACTCCGGGAGCTGGTACTTCTCCCAGTCCACGATGTCCACGATGTCCACGATGTCCACGATGTCCATAGCCGCGAGCCTCTCGTACTCGGCTATGACCTCGTTACCGCTGTAACACCGGAAATCGATGAGCTCGCCGTTCCAGTAGAACCCCATGTGCGTGCCGCCGCGCGTCGACGTACCTGCTGGGCCGTGCGGAACCGCCGCCCCGTCCAGCACGATCCAGTAGGCGAACCCGTCCACCCAGTCGTGGTTGTCGTGCTGGTGCGTATAGTACACCTCCCCGCGATCATCATAGTAGTTGTCGACGACCATGTCCTCATCCCTTGTCTCAGTGCTCCCGGGCGCCCCGTACGGGTCGGGGATTTCGGTGTAGCTGAAGTTTTCTGAGGGAGGGGGACACGGCGGCGCCTCATCTTTGATCCTGCGGAAGGTGTCGACGAAGGCCTCGTGCTCCTCGCGCTTGCCTCCCCGGAAGTACCCGCCGGGGACGGCGTGGCGGTATTTCGTCACGAAGTTCGCGCAGGGCGTACAGAGCCGGATGGACTCCCACGCGAACTCCCCGTTGCCGCTCAGAGACTGGTCCTGGTAATGGAACGCGCACGACCATCGGCCGGTGTTAGTCCATTTTATACCTTCACAACAATTACACAATAAGCACTCGTGATCGTCCGCGTCGAGGTCCTCGAGATGGAGAATGACAATCTCCCCGTCCGGGCGCCTGTACGGGCACGGTATTCCTGCGCTTCGCCAGTCCGTTCCTGGCGGTGGTTGCTCGGTGGTAGCCATCTTTTTGGGCGGGTTATCGTGTACGTTCGTAGGTATGCAGATCGCGGGCTCTAGTACCCTACTACTCTAGCTGTTCAATTTTTTGGCGCATTTGCGCGTCGCGTAATAAAAACAACGTCCTCAAATCTACGCATACCAATCCACGTTAGCTATCTCACTAACAAGCGTCCGGACAGCAATCGCGTTCGCCGCGGCAAACGTCTGGACGACCATTACCCGCGTCAGAGTCGAGCGGACGCGGACGGCGTGGCGCTGTGCTTTCCTCTTGCGACTACCGGTGGTAATAGCAGCAAGCCGATGGCACGCGCTCTCTATCGTGTCAAGATCGTAAATTTGCGCCGCAATGATGTGGATTGAGTTCCTCGCGCGCTTAACTACGCTTTGAATTTTGTCAGGGGTGGCGAGGTCAACCAGCATATGCACCAGCATATGCACGCAGCTTTCGATGACTTCCGCCTGCAAGTCGACGCTCGCTATGGCCTTGGCGAGCTGGGCGCGTAAGTCAAGAGAGTCTCCGATAAGCCCCCGCAGCGCATTAGCCTTGCGCATCGCCGCGAGCTCCGCGCTGACTAGCTTGGCGCCGATGTTTTCGGGGTCGCACGCCAACGTACGCAATACTACCCGCGAGAGCCCCGCCATATTGCCGTTTTCCTGCCGCACATAGCACCTGACCATCCGCGCGACGTATTTCTTGAGCGCTTTGTCGCTAACGACAGGGGTGTCAGGCGGTGGCCAGGAGCTGGCGCCCATGAGTGTGTGCAGCCTTTGTGGGATTAGGCGCGCCACTGCCCGGTCTATCGTCGGTCCACGTACGTAAGTTGTTATGCAAATGCGAGCTCCTTTGGCTTGCAATTCCTTGTCTTTTCGCCCCTTGCGCCAACCCGCGCCCATGATGGCGGTATCCAGGGTATTCCTGTGTACTTTGTATACCAAGCGTTCAACTTTGGTCATAAGAGAAATATCGTCAAGCTACACCGCCGGTAACCTATTGTTATAGACCCCATTCCAAAAATTGAAGAAGCTGTTTGTTAACGTACTAACCCACTGAGAACAACTAAAAAACCACTAAAACCAACTGAGAACCCACTAAAACCCACTAAGAACAACTAAAAAACCACTAGAATCGCTAAAAACCCACGAAAACCACTAAAAGCACAATGTCTGCGCCAATGGGTCCCACTACCACGTGCGCGATAAAATCCTGCATGGTCGTCGTGCCGTTGGTCGTGGGTGTGCTACTGTTTATCTCGGCGGGCGCGGAGGCCAGGCGCGAAAGCAAGGTGAAGGGGTGTAACGCGTGGGACGAAAACCACGCCATCGCGTTGTGCTACATCACGGCGGGTGTGTTATGGATGTGGGCAGGTATCATGTGCTGCGGCGCGGTCCAGATGCGTTCAGAACGTGAAAAGGTCCTTCCGGTCTGATTACCACCCGTAAGCATCTAAGGTCATTTTTTCAATAATTGAATGTCTGCGCTGGTTATGCTTTATACTCCGTAATCTGCACGCCCACGCACGTAAACCTATGCGTAGCATAAATAATCTGCACGCCCACGCACGTAAACCTATGCGTAGCATAAACTAATGGCGGGCTGTCAGTATATATACGTCGCGGGCCACGCATGCGGATACCCAACGTTCAGCGAAAGAGGCAAATATTGCGAACCCCACCGCAAAAAATGCGAGCACGAACGATGGAAGCACCGCTGCAAGAACTGCGGTACTGGGCGTTGCGAACACGGAAACTGGAATTATCGCTGCAAGGAGTGCAGGATTGGCTACTGCGATCACGGTCGACGGAAGAGCCACTGCAAGGACTGCGGCACCGGCTACTGTTCGCACGGTCGAAATAAAAATATATGCAAGGACTGCGGCACCGGCCAGTGCGCGCACGGCCGCCAGAAGCACCAATGTAAGGACTGCGGCACCGGCCACTGCGCGCACGGCCGGAATAAGTACTGCTGCAAGGACTGCGGCACCGGCCACTGCGCGCACGGCCGACTAAAGAGACGATGCAAGGAGTGCGGCACCGGTCACTGTGAGCACGGCCGGCGAAAGCACCGATGCAGGGATACGTGCGTAAGTAAAAGCGGCGGCGGACAGACCGCCCACGCACGTAAGACCAAAGGGCGAAAGCGCCCCCGTGAAGAAGCTTTGCATACCCCGAGGCCACAGAAGCGCCAACGAGGGACGACAACCGCTGTAACCACGGCAACCGCTGTAACCACGGCAACCGTTGTAACAGTGGTGAGCGCTACAGTAGGCTCCGTGAAAACTGGAGAAATCAGGAACGTCCAGGTATATACCCCACATGCGTGAGCGTTTTTCGACATTGTACCCGCAAAAAAGGCTGCCTGACGCTTAATAGGTCATACCCCTAGGACGCCCAAACAGGCTCGCCATCGGACAGATACGTACGTAAACGTATAACAATTATACACCGTCAGTTTCTGTCTGCTTCGGTTTCTTGTTAGCTCGTTTCGCCCGCTGCGCCCGCTGCGCCAGTACGCTAGAGCACTTACGACAAACCCCTCGTGCGTTCTTCAGCTTAACCATCCCGAAGCCGCGGCACGTAACGGGGTGTGCGCACGGCTTCCACCCGTCGACGTTGGTGTGCCGGCGGCATCGCAGGGACGCGTTGCGGTATAGGAGCTCGGCGTTGCACACCACCGCCTCCTTGGTAACGTGCGTGCATCGTTTCTGGGGCAGAACGCTATCTCCCGCGAGAACAAGGCGAATTTCCTCGAGCGTCGGCTTCGTGTCGTTTGCTAGCGCCATCTCTATAATTATATATCGAAAAAAATGTGTAATTCAACATCGGGTAGTTAAATGTTAAATTTGATTAACATTATATCATACATGATATACGTGTCTCTAAGCTAGTGGTACAACAACGTACACTGTAAATCGACGTAACCAACTACCCACCATGGTACTTTGCGAAGAGCCGGACTGCCCCAAAGCCGCCAACTTCAACCTAATTGGGGAGAAGTTCCCCATCTACTGCGTCGCGCACAAGACGGCTCAAATGGTGGATATACGCAACAAGAAATGCGAAGAGCCTGGATGTCGCAAACAGCCGTCCTTCAACTTCCCTGAGGAGAAGAACGGCATTCGGTGCTCCGCGCATAAAAGGCCCACAATGGTGAACATTCGGGCCAAGGTCTGCGAAGAGCCCGGCTGCAGCAAACGCCCCTCCTTTAATCTCCCAGACAACAGAAAGCCCGTCCGCTGTGCTGGTCACAAAAAGCAGGGAATGATCAACGTGAAGAAGGCTGTCTGTGAAGCTCCAGAGTGTCGCAAGGCGCCCGCCTTCAATCTGCCAGGAGAGAAAAAGGGCATCTTATGCCTGGAACATCGAACACCTCAAATGGTAAATGTCGTAAGCAAGACCTGCAAAGAGCCGGGGTGTCGCACGCTACCTACATACAATATACAGGGTAAGAAAACACCCATCTACTGTCGTGTTCACAAAACTAATGCAATGGTGAACGTAAGGGACAAGCATTGCGAAGAGGCCGGCTGCCGTGTTCACCCCACCTTCAACCTACCAGGAAAGAAGAAAGCCGTCCGGTGCGCTGCGCATAGAACGGCGCAAATGGTCGACGTAATAAATAAGCGGTGCACGTACCCAGGATGCCGCAAACAGCCCGCCTTCAACCTACCGGAAGAGAAGAAGGCCATCCGCTGTGCAACGCACAAAACAGTTGGAATGTTGAATGTAAGAAGCAGAACATGCGATACCCCGGGATGTCGCAAAATACCCACCTTCAACCGCCCCGGAGAGAAGAAGGCTATTTACTGCTACATCCACAAAGCTAGCGGTATGGTTTGTGTAAAAAGCTATAGAGGGTGCAAAGAACCAGGTTGCCTCAAACGCCCCGCTTACAACCTGGCTGGAGAAAAGAGGGCTGTTTGGTGCGGAAAACACAAAAACCCCAATATGGTGCGCGTAAGGGGTAAGAACTGCGATGAGGTCGGGTGTTACAAAACCCCCACCTTCAACCTACCTGGAGAGAAAAAAGGCGTCCGCTGTTTCCTCCACAAAACTGCGGAAATGGTCGACGTTAAGAATAAAACCTGCGAACAGTCTGGCTGTGGAACACAGCCCACGCGGGGGGTTCCTGGACAGAAAGCGTCACACTGTACACGCCACGCTAAAAAGGGGATGATTCTGTCCCCACGCAAGCGTTGTGCCAATAGACAATGCAGCGAGATCGCTTTGTACGGCGCTGATTCTGTCGCGATTCACTGCGAGCAACACAAACAAGACGATGAGTTCAATCTCATTGAAGGACACTGCGGCACATGCGGTCTCGAAGAGATTCTTAATGAATTAGGTGTATGTGTGTCTTGCGGCAGCGCGCCTAGAGTCAAAGCACGTCTAGAAAGGAAAGAGACCCATCTTAAGAAGGTCCTCGAAGAACTGGACATCCCCATGATGGCGCACGACCGAATAATCGATGGCGGCGTATGCAACCGACGGCGTCCAGACTTCATATACGATGCTGGCACGCACTACGTTGTTGTCGAATGCGATGAATTTCAGCACGGCCGCGGTAACTACGGGTGCGAGCAAACAAGGATGTGGGAGGTCGCCCAGCCACTAGGGCTCCCCACCACGTTCATTCGGTACAACCCCGATGCGTACCGCACTGCCGCCGGGCGGAAGGGCACAACGGGCCTTGCTCGAAGGGAGAAGCTATTGATAAAGTGGTTGCGCCTATTGATGGCGAAGATACCTGATACGGAAACGCCTTTCGTCCAGGGCGTTTATCTGTACTATGATGGTTGGTCCACCAAGACCCCTCCCACCATTGATGCCGTCCCCCATCCTGTCTACGACGAAGAGGAGTAGTCTTGTTGGTCGCTTTTTTCGGATGCCTTGCGTAAAAAACAGCTCGTTACAACTACACCGCTTCGCGATGACCATACGGTACCGTTCGTTCAAAGCTAATCACGTGCACCTTCTGCAGGTCGAATACCAAGCGCTTCACATAGTCACTACGTGACTTAATACCCGTGCTATCGCGGATCATATGGAGGCGGGCGTCTCCGTCAATCTCGCTGCCTCGCCCATGTTCGAGCAGCTGGTGGTAGTCCTCTAGAGTGAAACAAGAAGCGAAGCCTTTACTGAGCACCTTCTCGTAACCGCTTTGAGTACGATAGCCGTATGTTTTAGGACCTAAACAACATATCTCGACGATCGGGTCAGGATCACCATTGTCTAGGACCGTCTCATCGGTCCACATACCAAGTTCATTGCCAATATCTATATCCGGAAGCCCCGGAACAACTTCATAGATGATACTGTCTGTATCATGATACAACACGTGTTCGTTGACCAACTCAAGCCCCACGTACAACCGCAGTCGCGCTCTGGCGGTGACGAACGCGGCTAAAGCGAGATTTGTGGTGGCTAGATGTAGTCTCTCAGTGTCAGGGCGGCCTCTATCCGCCAGCAGATACGCGTCGGTCTGCTCGAGAACATCGAGATCCAGCGCTCCTGCGTTATACATCGCGACATCACGGAACCACCGCGCCGGATCATCGTAGATAACTTTCTTGGTGTCAGAGTCGCGCTGAGCGAGTTTACCCCAGAGACTATTCGCCAAGCTTTTCGCCAGATTTCTGCGGCCCTTATTTCCCCCGGGGCCCGACTCGGCAATCTTAATCGCGACGTACAGGTCTACGTACGAGGCAAACAGAGTCCTCGAGGTGTCGAACACTAGCGCCTGCCCCAGCATCGTCACCCCGTACCCCATGACGATGGCCTTCTCCAGTTCGATGGAGGTGACGACGGCGTTATCGCACGGCACGAGGCTCGCCAGCAGCCTCCCGGTCTTCTCGTCTTTGCGTACCAGCACGGGGTGGTAGAGATCGTCGGGAGGGTCGTAAGAACACTCGACGAAGGCGACCTTCCCTTCGGCGTGCAGTGCGGCGAGCCACTGCTCGCAGTCGACCCCGTCTAGACCCGTCACATGCGTCGGCTCCCCCACGGGGAGGAGGTCGTAGCGCTGGACGGTCGGGTACAGAGAGACGACGTCTACGTACTTGGCGTAACGACCGGCGGCGACTTCGTTTTCGTCCCAAGACCGGTATAGCTGGCGGGCATCAGTCCTGCCGCCATAGAAACCCCGCCGAATGAAATCGTACTCGGTACGGTTGAGGACACAGATGGTGTCTGCGGGCATGTGGTTGCGGCGGTAGACCGCCAGCGCGTAGGAGGCAATCGTGGCACGGGACAAAGGGTCAATGCTGTTCATTGCGACGCCCTCGTCGCGGTACCGTTCAAGCGCCACGCAAAGCATCTCGACGTCCTGGCGACAGTACTTCACGCACTCGTCCTCCAGCGCGTACTCGGCCTCGTCCACCAGCCACGTGGCTACCCACTCGAGGTACCATCGGTTGAATTTCTCCATCTTGTCCGGCGGGATGTCGAACCACTCCACGCCGGGAACTTCGCCGATGTAGTCGCGGTTCTCTGAGGTGTAGAAGCGGTATGGGAAGAAGCCCTTGGAGCCGAGCTCGAGAGGCAGCTCGAACGTCTTCGCCAGTCTTTCGAGCGAGCCCGCAATATGCCGCATGCTGTCGATGAAGGTCACCGTCCCGCACTTCATCGAGATGATTTTGCGACCAACGCAGATGATGTCCGAGGGGTAGACCAGCGCGTTCTTCTTGAACTCCTGGAAGATGAGCCACGCGTCGTAGCCCGAGGCGTTGTGGGCAATCAGGGTGGCCTTTTTGCGGAAGCCGGCAACCCAGCGGTGGAACTCAAGGGCGCATTCTGGACCGCGGAAGACCAGCCGCTCGCGTGTGTAAAGCTCCATCGCAACAATCACGCCAATCTTGTGGCGGACCATGTCGTTCTCGCATGGGTCGAGCATCGACTCGATATCGTAGGCCCAGATGTTGCACCCTTCGCGCTTCAGGGTGCGGGCGTCGACCTTCGGCGACAGCTTCGTGATGTAGCAGCGGTGAACATCGGGGTTGTCGTAAACCAGGCACGAGCGGCACCACTTTTCGCCGCAGACATGCTCGTCCTGGCGGGCCACGTCGTAAACGTTCTTACATACCATACACAGCCATCTACGGCAAGAGTGGTACGGAACGCACGCCATGTAGTGGTAGGAGAAGTTGCATGTGGGGCAACGATCGTAAGTTTCCTCGCCATAATGCGCCTCGCGCTCGGCATCGTCGACGAACACGTGGCGGCACGACGAGCAAGACCCCTCGCACGCGTGCGTCTTCTTCTTGCGCCCGTTAATCAGGTGGTAGCAGTATTCACACCAGTTAACACGTTGTTTATAGGTCGCCCTGACGAAGCGCTGAATGTTCTGGATGAGAACAAAGTGACCCTTGTGCAGAAGAAGGTAGATCCTTGTGTATATCGGCACCGCGGGCTCAGTCTTGTACAACACCTCCTTACGATCGCGCATCACAATAACGCGGTACACCCGACGCTTTGCGCCATCGGGATGTTCTGCATAATAGTCGACGAAGTGCTGAAAGCTTACCAGACCCATCGGTCCTTCAATCCCGATTTCTTTCGCCAACGCCTCAGATTTAGTCTTCACTGCGCTTGGCCGTTTTCGCATCTGGGGGGGCATCCCATTCGTAACGTACGCAAGACACGCCTGACCGCAAAGACTCGCAGTCCCGAAGTCTCGTATCACTTTAGTCGTCAGTCCTAAGTCGCTGTTAGCACCATTCCCTTCTGGCGGCCTGTACTCACGGACAATGAGTTTGATTCTTGAGACCCGATTACCCATTATGTGGTCAACGGCGTCCTGCTGATCGTACCGGTCCTCGCGGTCAACCCTCTGGAAGACCGCGCCCCAGTCAATGTTGTCGGGGGGGCCATTGAATATCGTAGGGTATTCTACTTGGCGGTTAACCACGCTATCCCAAGCGCGCTCTAGCTGGGGGTTCCACCCCTGTCCTTCGGGAGTTGGCAGCGGAGGCACTGCTGCGCCGGGGTTCTGTTCTTGCACTTGGAAGAGTAGTTGGACCCGGTTCGCCCTGATATGCGGGCGAATGTCTCGTTCATAGACGAATCTAAAGTGATCTACTAACTGCTGGGGCAGCCACGGGTAGTTCGGGTTGAAGATGTAGGTGGCCGCCGAGAGCCATATCCCATATCTTGCGTTTACTACGCGTGGCATCTCAACATGAAAGTTGGGGCGGTAGTTGGGCTTGAGCCTGTCAGGCATGACATCCCCGATTCCCCAAACGGCATCCATGAAGTCTCCCCGATCGTAGTCGTCTTCGAGAACGCCACCATGATAGCTGCCATCAGCAAACACCTCGTTTACCAGGGCCATTGTTGCACGAGTATTATTTTAGTGCCCTATGTAAGGGTCTACCTGTTTGCTCATATATAGTAGACATATATAATAGAGATGGAATATCTTCAATTTTATATATACTTACTTTTGGTTAAATGGCAGCTGTGTCCTATGACCGGGGAGTCGAAACTATCCCTCCAGGGACGTTTCCCAAAGACTATGCAAAAGGCCACTTCGCCGTCATAGGCAGAACCGGCTCCGGCAAGTCCTACTACGCGAAGTACGTCGTGAAAAACCTCATCAAAGTATGGAAAGCCTCGGAGGCGGACCCACCCGTATACCTCTTTGTCGATATCATCTCTGCGGCGCAGTGGGAAGAGCCCGAATCCGACGGGCGTCTCCTCGTCCCACTGGAAAACCAGTACAATGAGTGGAACCCCGACGTGATCACTACCCTCATGGAGAAGATCACCCAGCCCGGACACAAGATCGTCATCTTCGACGACTTCAAGGGCAAGGTGAACTTCCACACCGACAAAACGTTCAAGAACATGTTTCGTACCTTTCGTCAGCAGAAGGCCCAAGTCATGGCCATCGGACACTCCCCCAATGACATCCCACCCGTCGTCCGCGACAACGTCACCCACGTCATTATGGCCTACGTCAACAACGTCGAAACTATCAAGGCCCTCGCAACCCAGTACTTAATGGCCGACGCTCGCCGGCTGCGCGAGGCTTTAAGCGCAATGAACGGCGAAGAGTACATGATGGTAAAAATCAACGTGAATCGTAACACCCTCGCGATACACAAAGCACACGACAACACGATCCACACCACCGGCTCCGATCTAGACATTCCTATTCCCGGGGGGTTTACTGGCGCTGTCCTTGCCGGAGGCACATCCGGGGCCTCGGGACAATTCGGCCCCAACATCCAGTCCACCGCCCGCGGGGACGTGACCGTGGCCGGCTCCGGCGCTGTCTACAACGACCATAGCACGAACCAACACTATCTTAAACTACAACAGGATTTAGACGTGCAGGTGCGCGAAAACCACCTTACCATGATGAACACTGTCGCCCGGACCGACCTACAGATGCAGCTCGAGGAGAAGCGGCTGCTGCACGAGCGCCGCATGTCGAAAATCCGCGAGCTCGACGAGTGTCGCACGCTCCTCCACCAAACAACGCTGACCAAAGATGAGCGCGCCCGCGTCTCCAACGTCATCTCTCGCCGACTCCGCCGCCCCGGACTTACCCCCCACGAAATCTTTCTCAAGGGATATGACGTCGATTTCATGTCCACGTACTTCCCCGGCGACAGCTACACGAAGCGAAGCTCCGCCCGAGGGGCAATGGCCGCGTACGGAGGAGCCGTCGAATCCCTCATGAAAGGCGACACGTCGAACCTAATGCTGGAAGGTGCCAACGTCGCCCTTTCGACCGGACTCCTGGGTAAAATGCTGGACGTCTTCGGCATATCGCAGAAACAATCATCATCAAACACCGCTTTGACACGTCGCAGATCGATCGCGCGAGAGGAGATCCGACGCCGGATTCTCGCCAAAGAGTACGCTAACTCTGACGATCAGGGGGCACTAATCCGCCTGCTCAACTTCGTTCGGTCAAAAAAGAACGCCAATCACGTAAACTACCCAACAATCAGCCTAGAGTTTCTCAAGCACTACTATCCCAGCGACTACGCCCAGATGGTGTCAGGCTTCAAACAGAACCGGCTGGCTCGTCGGCCCAGTCAGACCCCTCCTTCTCCTTCGCTGCCGACTTCTTGACCGACAGCTTGAGTTTCTCGACCACGCGCGCAGCGATCTTATCAGAGTCAACACCTCTGGTCTTCATCAAAACAACAATGAGAACAACGATGACAACCACCATCGCGAGCAGTATTTTCCAGTCAACCACCATTTTTTACTACCTACGTGCTAAGTATGCAACACCGTTTACGTTTGTGAATATACTAAGTGTGGCGATATTAGAAGCGTGTTATTATTTTGTTATACTATACATACGTGGGTATAATACTTGCAATACCCATACATGAGGCGCGATTAACTCGGTTACTACCTTGTAAAAGCGGTCACTATGTCTGAACAAACGATCGCCGAGCGCCTCGGCAACACATCGAGCCGAGTCGTATGTGCCCGCTCTGCCGTCGTCGGAGGCGTTATGCGCACCTACACATGGGAAGCAACCACGCGTCGTGCCTACAAGCTGAAGGGGATCAACGACGACGACGTCGTCGCTGTCCTGGAGCTGATCAACTCCGGCTACACGCCCAAGGACGCCACCAAGGAGTGCGCCATCACTTACACCGGCTTCATTCGAGCGCTAATCGCCTGGAGCATCCCATACGCTCTAGAAGAGTAGACAACCAGCCGCTCATGCAAAAAATCGCTATATTTATTATCCCAGCGCGTCGGCCAGGGTGACGACCGGCTTCTCGAGGTTGTAGTTGTTTTTCGCCGAGACCGAGTAGTACGCCGTCAACCCCTTCTCGCGATGCAGCGCAATCGCGTCGATGTCCATCTGTCCCTCCATATCGCACTTGTTCCCGCACAGGACGATAGGGATATCACCCGCCATCTCGCGCACCTTGTCAACCCACGCCCCGCAGCTCTCGTAAGAGCGGACGTCGGTAAGGTCGAACATCACGATAGCGCCATCCGCTCCCGCGTAGGAATGATCTCCACGCCCGGAAAACTCCTTCACGCCCGCGCAATCCCACACGTTGTAGAGGATTCCGTCGTGCTTCACCGGCTGCACCACGACACCGAGCGTGGGGTCGTACATTTCAATGAATTCGCCACGTGCCCACTTGCGGACATACGCAGTCTTCCCCACGTTGCCCTCGCCAACCAGAAGGATCTTATACGTGTGTACTGGCGCTTCTGCGTGCAAACCCTCCATCGTCGATGATTTAATAACGAACGTTTACAACGTAGAACTATGCTAAGTGCACATGCCCTTTCATTTCTAAAAAAACTAAACCCGTGTCAAGCTAAATTATACTAGTATAGACTAATAGCCATCAGAACTAAGACTACGGGGGGTGTGCCAAATGTGACCCACTACACAAGGGCCCACAGGCATTCCGCCCCTACCAAGCGCAACCCGTAAGCCAAAATGCAGCAAAATGGCCGGCAAAAG
>JAESQQ010000264.1 GCA_016765095.1 Planctomycetota bacterium
AGCGCGGGCCCGAGCCTGCGGCCTTCGCGACGGGGAGCGTCTGGGTGACCGTGTTGAGCGAGGGGCCGCTCAGCGTCAGGAGGACCTCGCCTGTCTTGGGGCTCACCTTGAGCCGCGCCAAGCCGGCGGCGTCGGTCGTGGCCAGGGCGTAGACGCTGTCCCCTTGCCAGAGGCAGACCGTGACGCCGGGGCGGCCGGCGTTGACTTCGACCTCTTGCTCGCCGGCTTGCAAGCGGCTGGGGGCCCTGATCGTGAGCGGGGTCGGGCTCTCGGCGCGCATGTCGAGGGTCGGGTCGCCGAGGAGGTTCAGCTCGCAGAGGACCCAGTGGTAGCCGTCGTTGCGCGCGGCGTCCTTCGCCAGACCTGCCTTGGCGGCGGCGAGGGCCTCGCCGGTCGTGAGCCCCTTGCTGAGGCCCTGAACCCAGTACTGGGTCAGGAGGCGGGTCGTGCCGTCTTGGGTCTTTCCGTCGCGGGGGTCGTAGCCGCGGCCGTGGAACACGGGGACTCCCTCGCGGGCGGGCGCCACGATCGCGATCGCGCCGCCGGTCTCGTGGCGGAGCATGGACTCGGTGATCGCGGGGTCCTTCCGGCTATCGAACTGCCCTGTGAAGCAGCTGACGGTGGTCAGCAGGATCGGAGTCTCGTTCTTGAGTCGCGCGACGACGTTTTTGTCGGCGAGCTGACGGCGGTCCAGGACCCAGCCGGGCAGGAAGCCGTGGCCGTGCATGTGCATTTTGCTGGCGGCGCCCTTGTTGATCCGCTCGATCCAGTTCTGCGGCGAGAGGGGGTAGCGACGTGCGCTGTCCCAGGGCGACTTGTTGGCGAAGAAGCGCTGGATCGCGCTCCCCTTCCAGGCCGGCCCGAGGTTTTTGTCCCAGAGCATGTCCGACTTGTAGTTCGCCTGGGGCACGGCGTTGGCGTAGAGGAAGGTCTTGGCGGCCTCGCCCGCGGCATACTTGCTCTCGTAGGCGATCACCTTCGCGGTGTAGGCCTTGATCTCCGCGGCTGTGCGGACCGGAATCCGGCCAATCGCTGCGACCGAGCGATAGTCCATGGCGCTCTTGTCCCGGGCCCAGTCCCCAAAAACTCCGTCGCCGTTGGCGTCCCAGCTCTTTTGGGTCACGTAGTAGAGATCGGTCGGAATGTCGCTGTATGAGAGTCGCCCGCCGTGGAGGCTGTGCTTGGTGTCTCGGTCGGGCACGACGCCCTCGCCGCCCGGCAGGCTGTCGCCGCCCAGGATCACCCAGCGCGTGGCGCCCTTGGCGTGCTTGAGCACGCAGGCGCGGATCTTGGCCTGGAGGTCTGCGCCCTCATAGCGCGTCGCGATCTCGCGGGTCGTCAGGATCCGCGTCGACTTGCCCTGTCGCGTCTTCCAGTGGGCAAACGCCTCCCAGCTCGGCGCGAGCTTGGGGGAGGTGATCAGGAGGACCGTCGCGGGGCGGGTCTTTTCGACCTCGTCTGCGGCAAAGGCTGGCGTCCAGTCACCCAGAGCCCAGCCGGCCAGAATCAACAACAAGATCACGCTTCGCTTCATGTGTCCTCCACTCCCCGTTACGCCGCGACACGCCGTTAGTTAGGTCTCAAACGCGCTCTGGAGGCCCGGAAGTCCCCACCGGAGCGGTTGTGACGCTGACGGTACAGTCCTTGGGAGTGGCGCCACGGGTCGGCGAATGACGGCCACCGCATAAACTCCTCCCGTGCTCCTACTTGCGTGGTCCAGATACGCCCGACTCCCACGGGGCGGGCTCTTCTACGATCTGAAATTCGCTCTCCTGGTCGCGGCCCTCGCGCTGATCGTCCTCCTGCAGCGACCGTAGAGCATCCCCAACTTCGCGACGAAGCAGCGGAGGAATTCGCTGAGGAGGCGTCCTGCGACGAACGTCGCCTGGCCAGGCTCGGGCGTCGGGCCCCTGGCTTGAACTTCACCAGCTCGCCGACCAGAGGTAGATCGAGCGGCAGGAGGTTCCCGCCGGGTCGCTCGAGGAGTGAGGACCCTGTGAGTCGATCTCGGCGCAAGCCCTGGGTCGGTTCGCTCAGCCCTGGGTGGGGGCAGGACCGCCGCTGCTATGGGAACAGACTGGGTGGCGGGGACAGGGGATGGTATGTGGCACCGCTAGCTGAGAGTTCCTCGCCATCTCGATTCCAGTACCGCAGCGTCCAGAGAATCTTCCCGTCCTCGGCCCGCCATCCTGGGTCAGGAGCCGCCTCTGCCCAGTCTCGGATGCGCTCTCCCTTCGTTGCCAGGTTTGGGTGGGTGGTGCGGGTGTCCATGCGGCTATCAGTCCTTCTCGGTTGAGCAGGAGGTCTTGCTCTCTCTCACCAACCGTGGGTACCGTTCGTGCCTAGAGCCCTCTCCAAGAGTCAGCGCCAGCGGGCAGCGAGAGGCAGGGGGAGCTTGGGAAAGAGGAGCTTGAAGCGCTCCTCGTCCACGAGGCCAGCCAGCGCTGAGTCGCGACTCAGCGGGCCGCGAAGCCCGGCCTCTCGACCTCGGCGGAGGGCGTCAAAGGCCATGTTGGGCTTTCCTTCGTGGAGCAGAACGCGGGCCTCGAACCAGGCCGAGAGGGCGGGCTGCTCGGTGGCCTCCCGGGCCGCGCTGAGGGCGGCCTTCGGTTCGCCTTGGGCGAGCCGGATCGGCGAGAGGAGGCAGCGGGTGCTTTCGTGGGTCAGGACCAGCCGGGCGGCTCGTTTGAGGGCCTTGGGCGAGGGGGGGTCGCCGTTGAGGAGGAGGTTTAGGACGACTGGGATCGCCTCCTTGAGTTCGCCTGGGACGGCTTCTCCGTTGACGGGCTCGACGCTCCGGAGCCCGCTGGCCGTGATCGGGCGCAGCGCCCGGTGAGCTGCAGCCACGTGGCGGAGATCTCGCAGGAGGGTTGGGTCGAGCTCCAGGGCCCCGATCAAGTCACGACGTGCCGCGCGCCGGTCGCCGAGGTGAGTCGCTATGCGCGCCCGAACGAGGTAGAGCGGGCCGGCGGCTTGGCGGGCTTCGTCTTTGTCGAGGTGATCTCTGAGGTAGGCCAGGCCGGAGGTGAGCTGGGTCAGCATTTCGCGATAGACCTGGCGCTGGGTCGTCGCCGGCTGGGCGAGGGCGATTCGCTCGCTGCGCACCACGAGGCGTCTCGCGCTCCCGGCCTGCGCGATCCCGACCACGAGGCCGTAGCGAGGGAGGGCGCGCAGGGTCGCGAGGGACTCGTCCTCGTCGATCTTCTGGAACACGTCGAACTCGCTCAGGATCGCGCGCTCGAGCGAGCGGAGCCCCCCCAACGCGTCGCGCTGGCGGGCTTGGATCCGAGCGAGGAGGAAGTGCGCGTAGCCAGGCGGCCGGCGCTCCTCGAGGGCGACTTGAACCGACGCCAGGGCCGCGCCGGTCCGCTCGTCGTCGAGGAGGAGCGCGCCGCGCACGAGGTGAGCTGCGACGTGGGCCGGGCGACGCTCGAGGTAGCGATCAATCGCCGCCAGGCCGGCCCGGAGCAGCGGCTGGGGGCAAGGGTCTCCGCCAAACTCGACGGTCACGTAGGCGCAGAAGGCCTGGAGGAAGTCGGGGTCGACTTCGTCTTGGACGTCGCGCTGAGCGAGGACCCGCGTCACGATCGGCTCCAGGCGGAGCGAGAGGCGGCCGCTCCCCTTGAAGCTGACGACTTCGTCGTAGACCTGTCGGAAGGAGCGCGCGGGGCCGAGCTCGAGCATGGCCGCGAGGTCGATCAAGGCACCCGAGACCCGGAGCGCTCGGAGGCGCATGTAGCCCCGCACGAGGTGGAGTTCGGCCCGCCGATCAGGGTCGCGCTCGCGCGAGACGACGTCGAACGCGGGCGCGAGGACTCGCAGCCCCTCGACGTGGTTCCCCGGTGACCGAGGCCGGCGCGCCAGGAGGCCGCCTTGCACTTCTCGTAGAGCTGGACGTAGCCCTCGCGGAGCAGGAACACGCGCGTCCGGTCCTCCTCGGCTCCGACGTCGTTTCCGGCCTCGGTTCGGAGGGGAGCGCGCTCAGCAAACACCTCGAGCAGGAGCCCGTCGAGGGTCCCGGCTTCGTTGAGGTCTGCCAAGGCGTCTGTGGACTTACCCAAGGCGAGGCGCGAGCGAGCGCGCGCCAGGAGGAGCCGCGCCCGGAGGCGCCTTTGGCTGGGGGTCTTGTCGGGTGCACGGGAGAGGGCGCGCTTGAGGTCGCTGAGGGCGGCGGTGTGATTCCCCTTTGCCGCCAGGAGCCGCGCTCGAAGTCGGAGGGCTCGCGTCGTGGCGCGCCCTGGCCCGACCGCGTCCAGGGCGGCCTTGATTTTTCCTCGCGCAGCCAAGGCCTCCCCGAGCGCCTCCTTGGCGCTGGCCAGCCAGGGCGCGAGGCGCGTCGCGCGTTCGAGGAGGTCGAGACCCAGCGCCTCAGCCTGCCTGCGAGCGGGATCTGCGGTCAACTCGCCCCCGGGTGTGGACCGACCCGGGCGGGAGGCCCGAGCGACGAGCCGACGCCCACGGAGCAGGCACGAGAGCGCCTCGTGGAGGGGGTCTCCGACGTCGAGGTCGAGCCCTCCGGCGGCGTTGACCACGAGGCGCTGCGCCTCGAGGGCCCGCTCCTCAC
>JAESQQ010000265.1 GCA_016765095.1 Planctomycetota bacterium
CCCCCGACCCGGTCGGCGAGACAGCCACCCCCCGACCTACTCTGGGCGCAGCCCCATAAACACAGCCAGCGCCCTCGCCCTTCCGAAGGCAGCCCTCGACACCGATCGGTCTAGATCGAGCACGAGCACGAGCACGGGCGCGAGCACGACTCACGGGCACGGGCACGGGCACGACTCACGGGCGCGTCTTAGTCTCGGCGGAGGGCCTCGACGGGGATCAGGCGGGCGGCGCGCCAGGCGGGGTAGAGGCCCGCGATTCCGGCGACGAGCATCGCGATTCCGATCACGCTCGCGGCGAGGATCGGGCTGACGAGGAACACTGAGATCTCGCGGTCGGCCATGCTGCTCAGGATCTTGTCGACGATCACGCCGGCGATCCAGCCGAAGCCGAGTCCGATGACGCCGCCGAGGAATCCGATCGCGAAGGCCTCGCAGAGGAAGATCCGACGAACGTCACGGTTCCTGGCCCCGAGCGCCTTGAGGACCCCGATTTCGCGGGTCCGCTCGAGGACCGCCATCAGCATCGTGTTTGCGATTCCAAAGAACGCGACGAGGAGCCCGATTCCGCCGAACACCGCCAGCAGGCCCTTTATGAAGAAGAACACCCACTTGAGGGGGGTCAGGATGTCGTAGACGGTCTGGGCTCCGTAGCCGCGCCGCTCGACCTCGGCCTTGAGGGCTTCGATCGCCTCGGGCTGGGGGCTCGCGGCCTTCACGATTGCGCGCTCGTATTCGCCCTCCTTTTGGCGGTTGGGGAGCCCATACTTGGTCTGAAGCGTAATCGCCTCTGCGAGGGGAACGTGCATGAACATGCCCTCGAACCCGAAGGCTTCGCTGTCGTAGACCCCCACGACTTGCATGGTCTGGACGTCGACGTCTTCGCCCCGCTTGAAGCGCGACTCGCGCTTCGTCCCGCCTTCGCCATCGGGAACTTCGATTCGACGGACTTCGTATTTTCCCGCGCTGCGGAAACTCGTGACCGCGATCTCCATTCCGATCGCCTCTTGGGGCGTCGGGATTCCAAGCTGGGGGAGGAGCGTGCTCGGAAGGACACAGACCGCCCCGGCGTCGTTTCGCTCCCAGTATTTGCCGGCCTGAATCGCTTCGTGATAGGTCCCCGAGATCGCCTTGAGCGGGAGCCCAAAGGCGGGGACGTGCTCGAGGCGCTCCTTGGACTCAGCGAGCAAGAAAGGCATCACGACTGGGAACGAGACCGTCGCCCCGGGGAGCGCGGCGAGCTGCTCGATCGCTTCGTCGGTGATCGCAGGTCCAGGCTTCTCGTCGGGGTCACCCATAAGAGAGCGGCCGCCGCCGCGCTGGTAGACCGTGACGCGGGTCACGAGTTCGTTGGCGGAGAACTGCTTGACCAGGAAGTGCTCGACGCCAGAGGCGAGCGAGACGAGGACCACGAGCGCTGTGACGCCGACCGCGACGCCGCAGGTCGTGAGCGCGGTCCGCAGCGGGCGTTGGCGGAGTTGGTGGATGGCGTAGGAGCCGACTTCTTTGAGCTTCATCCTTCGACCTTCTCTCCGACGGACTCGTCGGCTGCGGCCTCGGCGTCTGGCTCGTCCTCGTCTTCGAGTTTGAACACGGCTTCGTCAGCCCAGTTCGCGCCCATGGCAGGGCGACTCTTGAGGACCTTGCCGTCTTCCATTTCGATGATGCGCTGGCAGTAGCGCTCGGCTTGGTCTCGATCGTGGGTGACGAGGATGATGGTCCGGCCCTCCTTCTGATGGAGGTCTTTAATCATCTCCATCGTGTCGAACGCGGTCTTGGAGTCGAGGTTTCCCGTCGGCTCGTCGGCGAGCAGCAGCTTGGGATCGTTGGCCAGGGAGCGCGCGATCGCGACTCGCTGCCGCTCGCCGCCCGAGAGCTCGCTCGGCTTGTGGGTAAGTCGGTCGCCGAGGCCGACGTGCTCGAGGAGTTCGGTCGCGCGCTTGCGGCCTTCGCTGCGCGAGACGTCGCCCGCGAGGCGGAGGGGAAGCGCGACGTTTTCGAGGGCGGTCAGGTGGCTGACGAGGTTGAACGACTGGAAAATGAAGCCGACCGTGGTTCGTCGATACTCGGCGAGGGCGTCCGAGCTTCGCCCTCGCAGCGGCTTGCCGTCGACGAGGATCTCGCCGCTGGTGGGGTGGTCGAGGCCGCCCAGCACATTCAAGAGGGAGGACTTTCCGCTCCCTGAGCGCCCAATCACACCGACAAATTCGCCGCGTGCGATCTTTAGGTCGAGGCCGTCGAGGGCACGGACTTCGGTATCCCCGAACCGGTAGATCTTCTCGATTCCCGCGAGCTCGAGGAGCGGGCGGGCGTCTTTGGCGTCGGTCATGAGGGAGCTCCTCGATAGGCCCTGGTGCGGGGGCCGGGGTGGACCACCGAGGCGGGACAGGGAGCGGCGCGGAGATTGCGTCGGATCGCGCTGAGAACCAAACCAGCCCTGGTAGTCGGGCGCGGATCTTACCCCGTTTGGGAGCTTCGTCTGGAGAAACGAGCCTGGATTCCCGCGGCCCGACGCTTCAGGTCGAGCCCCCGGAGAGGATCTGGACCCTTAGACGATTTGAAGCCCTTAGACGATTTGAAGCCCTTAGACGATTTGAAGGAGGGGCTCGGGGATGACTCGGAGCTTCTTCCCGACGCGGGGGAAGAGGACGACCCAAGCCGCGGCTTGACTCGAAGGGTGCATCGCGCGCCCCTTCTCGCCGGCTGGAATCACGACTTTGTCAGAGAAGACTTGGTCTTCGAGGAGCTCGACCGTCTCGCCGCCGTGAAGGCGCATTCCCATGGGCGAGGGCAGGTCTCGTGCCCGGCCATGGGTGTGGCTGACGAGGAGATCCGTGCCGCCGCCGCCGCGGGGAGCGGCTACCGACTGGGACGGGATCAAATCCGAGGGGCGAGCGAGGGACGCTGGGTTCATGTTCTTTAGTTTGTTGTCGCTCATGCTCTTGGACTCCTCAGTCTCAGTCGTCGACGTCGAAGCTCTCAATGACCTCTGCCAAAGTTCGAACGGCCTCAGCAGCGTCGGGTCCTTCAGCGGAGAGTTGAAGGGTGCTGCCGCACTCGGCAGCGAGGGTCAGCATGCCGAAAATGCTCTTGGCATCAACGACTTGCCCGTCCTTGGTCAGCGAAATCGAACTCTGAAAGGGCTTGGCCGTTTGCGCTATGAGAGTCGCAGGACGCGCGTGGAGCCCGTATTTGTTCTTGAGGACGACTTCGGCGCCAACTTTGTTGGCTGCCTCGCTCAAGCGATGCTGCCGGCCATCTCTTGAATGGTCTCGATCACCTGCTCCTTGCCCTCAGCACCCTTGAGGAAGCGGAGGAAGTGCTCGTTTAGGCGGAGCGCCGCGAGCTTGCGGAGCACTTGAATGTGCTCGTCGCTCGTCTCGGGGCCACCGAGGATCAGGAACATGAGGTGAACGGGCTTCCCGTCTATGGCCTCGAACGCGATCCCGGCTTCGGAGTCGGAGCGCCCAAAGACACCGGTCAACCCAGTGATGTGTTCGCAGTCCTTGACGTGAGGGATCGCGATCCCGTCGCCGAGGCCTGTCGAGCCGATCGCCTCGCGCTCGAGGACCGAGGCCAGGACCGGCTCGAGCTTCTCAGCGCCGAGCTCGCCCTGGTCGACGAGGACCTGGATCAACTCGCGGATCGCATCCTCCTTACCGACAGACTTCATGCCGAGGGCGACGGCGTCTTTAGAGAGGAATCCAAGCAGCTTCATGAGTGCTCCTGAGGGGGGTGAGCCCCGTGAGAGAGGATTATTGCGCAAACTCCGGGGGGTACCCACCCCCGACGCCACAATCTTGTGAGGTGAGGCGGATTGGTTTTCCCGCTCTCGGAGGACTCGGCGGAGGGAGTCGGCCCTAGCCGGCCGTTGCGGGCGGTCTGGAGTTGTTGGGCCCTGGCGTCAGTTCGCCGCATTCTCGCCCCGCGCGAGGGGGAGCGTGCGCTCGCAGCGGGTCGAGGCTGGAGTGTCTGCGCTTGTGGGGGGGCACGTCGCGGGCGCTCAGGGTGGGTCTTGACCCCGAGGCTGACTGGGGGGAAGAGGCGAGGGTAGACTCCCGCTCGGGAGGGGTGACATGGAAGAACTCAACGACGCCTCAGAGACGGACCTCGGTGAGCAGCTGGATACGCTTGAGGCCGAGCTGGCCAAGAGCCCGGAGCCGCCGCTCGACGAGCCCGGAGAACGCTACTTGTGGGGCGAGGAGGTTTACCTCGACGCGCTCGAGGGAGCCTGCTTCGCGACCGAACTCAATCGCCAAGAGAGCCTCACGAAGCTGTTTCGGCTCGTGGCCCGAGGCGCGCTGGCCGTCATGACTTCGAGGCCTCCGACGAAGGAGGAGGCAGGCGAAGAGGCCGGCGCGGAGGAAGGCGAGGAGAGCGGCGATCGCTCGGCAGCAAACCCCTTCACGTACATCCAGGGGTTGAGCGCGGCGTTCGTGATCAGCGAGGAGGGGCTGCTCGACTCCCTGGGCAAGGTGGACCCCACGGCCGATCCCCCAGACGGCGTCCCGGTCGGGGAGGTGATGCTTGAGTTCGCCGCCACCCTCCGCCTCGTCGCAGCCAAGGACGACGCTGGAGCCCGTGCCCGGCTCGCGACCCTCCTCAAGAGGACCCCAGAGGAGATGGAACTCGAGGAGCTCTATTGGTTCCGGCTCGCAGCGCTCCTCGACGGAGTCTTGAGCGGAAAGGGGGACCTCAACTCGCTCGCGACCCAGATGGCTTACGTGCACAAGGCGGTCTACTCCGGTCCCGACCTCGAGGAGGACCCCGGCGCGTTCCTGGCGCTGCCCCTGGCCGCTACGCGCGCGCTCGGGCATCAGCGAGGGCACCCCTTTGAGTTCCCCGAAGAGCTCGACGAAGAGACGCTCGACGAGCTGCTCAACGCCTACGAAGGCGAGATCGACCCCGAGGCCCTCGAGCCCTGGATCCGGGCCGCGACTCGGCTCCTCCTCGACGGAGAGTCGCTTGAGAAGGCCTCGGACGCGATCCGAACCCTCGCCGACGGGGACGAAGAGCTCGCCGTTGGGCTCGCCGCCGACATCGCGGTCGCGCTCCAGCTCGTCGTGGGCGACGACCTCGACGACGACAGCGACATAGACGACGACACGACCCTCGAGGACCTCGCCGAGCGCCTCGTGGAGGAGGGGATCCCCCCCGAGGCGGCTGTCCTGATCCTCCAGATCATCGCGTCCGAGATCGAGGCCGGAGACGAAGAGGGCGACGACGAAGAGGCGACTAGCTCCGAAGCTTGACGATCTCGGCGACCACGGCCTCGGGGTCGGGCCAGCCGCCTCCACCCAGGAGGCGCTTGAAGAAGCCGCTGGTTCGACTCGCGATGACCTCGCCGTCGGCGAGCACGTCGAATTGACCGCTCGCGCCGGGCCGGATCTTGACCGGGACGCTGGTGTGTTGGGTGATGTGGGCGGCGAGACTCGCAGCCCGTTGCTCGTACCCTCAGCGGGTGCAGTAAATGATTTCGACGGTCATTGGGCGACCTGCTCTTTCGGTTGGGCTCGGCTGACGTTGCCCTGCTCGTCGCGCGCTAGGCGCTCCGCGGCTAGGGAGAAGCGACCGTTCTTGAGGAAATGATCGACCTCGTCGAGGGTGTCGCGTCCGTTCATGACGACCGTATGGAAGTGGGGCAGGACGATCCAATCTCGCGCTCCCGTGAGGTAGGTCTCGGCGATTCGCACGACGCCGTCCCCGACTTCACCACCGAGCAGGGCGGAGACGGACTCCCCGGCCACGACGCCGACCTCGACTTCTTCAGGCACGTCACCCAAGGCCACGATCTGGGCTTCGGTCCCTTGCCCGAGGTCGCGAAACGCAGGTAGGTAGCAGGCGATGGGGATCTGGCGGACGCGGTCCGCCAGCCAAGACCCCTGGTTGGGGGGCGCGAGCTGAACCATCCGTCGGGCTCGAATCCGGCCCTCGGCGAGCAGGGCTCGAGCCACGATCCCGCCCATGCTGTGGGTCACGAGATCGATCGGCTGATCGTGAAGCCCTCGCGCCGCAATGGCGTCGCCCACAGCGTCAACGGAGTGGCGGAGCCCAAGCGGCCCGAAGTAACCAATGTTGGTGACGGTGTAGCCCAGCTTGCCGAGCCGCCGTCCGAGCGGCCACATGGCAAGGCGCGTTCGGCCGAGGCCGTGGAGCGTGACGAGGGGGACCTCGCTCACTCAGCCGCCGAGGGGAGCGGCTTGCTTGAACCACTCGTAGCTCGGGCGACCCGCGTCGATGTTGGTGGGGAGCTGCTCAAGCTCGATCACGTCCTCGACGTCGACGGCGGGGGGACTGGCTGGGTCGTTCTTGACCGCTGACTTGAGCTCGGGGTCGTCGAACAGGGCCTGGAAGGCCAGGTCGCCTGCCTCACGCTCGTTCGCGGCTTCTACAAAGCACGTCGCCCAGAAGCCGAGTCGGACGCCCTGAGCGGGGTGAACGGGGTCCTCTGCGACGACGTTGCGGCCGCGGAGCCGGACGCGGAAGGGAAGGCGAGGCGCCTTGGGGAGGGAGCGCGACACGGGCGTCTCTTCCCTACGGGAGCTTCCAGGAGAGCCCAGCGCGCTTCGCGAGCTTCTGGACGTATCTCTCCCAGGCCTTCTTGGTCGGCTCGGGGGAGAGCTGGCCGAGCGTGTCGTTCCAGATGTACTGCATCTTCGAACCGCTCTGCGCGTTCTTCTTGTCCTCTGGGGACTCCAGCGCCTTGTAGGCCTCGAGGTAGGCGAAGAAGTGCTCCTTTGCCTTCGGGTAGCCAGACTCCATGAAGAAGTGAATCATGGTCCAGGCCTGGGCATACTTGAGCGGCGCGTTGCCTTGATAGAACTCCCCCGGCGACTGCTGGGCGATATCGAAGAAGTCGAGGCGGTCTTTCCAGTTCGCCGTCAGGTTCATCAGACGCTTCTTGAGGAAGCTGTCGATCGCGCCTCGCTCAACGATCTTCTTGCCGTCCTCGGAGAGCTTGGTCCCGCCCACGTATTCGGCCATTCCCTCGTTGGCCCAAAAGGGCAGCTCGAGTCCGTTGGCGTGGGCCCATTGGTGCATGCCCTCGTGGAAGATCACGTGGTAGCTGTTCCAGTCGTCGGGGTCGTCTTCCAGATAGAGCAGGAGCTGACCGGACCAGGGGTTGAAGTGACCGAGCGTGTTCTCGACGCGACCCACGCCCGTCCGGTCCGAGTATTGGAAGTAGCCCTCAGGCTCACGGAAGATCAGGACGCTCGCCGGCGGGTGCTCCTTGTCCCCCTTGAGGATCGGATAGGCCTCCTCGTAGCGCTTGCGGATCGACTCGAGCTGCTGAGCCATTCGGTCCGCGTAGGCGACCATGTCGGTGTCGAGGTTGTAGTGGGGCGTGCTCGCGCGCTTGCGAGCGACCCAAGCCGGACCTTCGGCGAGCGCCACGACTTGGCCGCGGGTGCGCAGCGCGAAGGGGTCACCTGGCGCGAGCTCGAGGGCGAGCGCGAGGGTGTCGATCGCCTCCACGTATCGCCCGTGGTGGACTTGGAGGTTGGCCTTGACCAGGAACGCGGGCGCGTAGTCGGGTCGGAGCTTCATTCCCGCGTCGAGGTGCTTTTGGGCCTCGTCGTATTTGCCGATCCAGAACAGCGCGCTGGCTCGGGCGACCTTGGCCTCGTAGAAGTCCTGGATTCCCTTGTCGGCCCGCTCGAGACGGATCAAGGCGCCGGTCGGGTCCCGCTGCACGATCATGGCTGCGTAGAGGTAGTTCGCGGCGTGGAAGAGCGGATTGGCCGCGGCCTCCTCGAGCTTCTTCATGGCGCCGTATTGGTTGCCTTGCCCGAACATCGTGCGCGCGTGGCCCAGCTTCTCGCGGGCGTCGTCGGGGACCCCCTCAAGCACGGACTCGTCCTCAGCAGAGGTCAGGGCCATAGCCGCCGGGACGACGGCTGCGTGGGTGCTGTCGCCTTTGGCCTGGAACTTGGCGAGCTCGCGTGCGATTCGGCCGGACGAGCTCGCCTTGACCTGACGGGCCCACTTGGGGCCGACGGTGCCCTTGACCGAGATCTCGCCGAAGCGGACTTCGCCAGAGTCCTTGCGGCCGACCATGAACTTGACTTCGCCCTCGCCTGGGACGTCTTGGGAAATGCACTCCGAGCCGGCGATCTCCACAACGACGGTCAGCTTGGTCCGGCTCTTCTTGCGGACCGTGACCTTGACGACGTCACCCTGCTTGGCGGCCTTGTCTGATTCGGCCACCGTCTTGCCGCGCCCAAGGAAGGAGGGATAGATCTTCGTCTTGGGACCGAACTCGATATAGAACTGGCCCCCTTCAGACTCGAACCAGATCCCGGGCTTGACGCCAACGGGCCCGAGCTTGACCGAGAGCGTGGCCTCTTCGGTCCAAGCGCCCTGCACGCGGGCTGCAGTGATCGAGAAGCCTTCCGGGGTCTTGATCGTGAGCGCTCCGCCGCTGACCTCGTGCTTCATGGCTTCGTGAAGGGGGCTAAAGTCTTGGGCCTCAACCTTGTCGCGGAGCTTCCACGTGACGGTGGTCGTGCCGGTCTTGCCGGGCTTGTAGTCGTGCTCGCCGCGGAAGAGCTGAACGAGGACCTTGAGCTGGTCTATCTCGGGGATCGGGAGCTTCGTGCCGGCCTTCTGAGCTCGCGCGAAGTCTCTCTTGGCGGCGTCGAAGAGCGCCATCTTGAGCGCGTAGATCCCCAGCGCGTGGAGCTCGTCTCCGTTGCTCGAGTCGATCGCGAGGGAGAGGACCTTGTGACCGAGCTTGGGCGGCGCTGAGCCCCAGCCGAAGTCGACGCGCTTGCCCTCGATCTCGACCACGAACCCAGTCTCGGTCAGCGCGACCACCTTGCAGGGCTTGCCCTTGTCGGTCTTGAGCTTCTGCCCTCCCTTGATCGCTCGCTGGGCTTGAACCCCGAGCGCCTTGGCGGCCGCGTCCTTGGTCGCGCGGAGACGTCCCTGGGCTTCGTTGAGGTTCTTCTGGAACGCGGAGTACTTACCCCTCAGCGCCTCGCGGCGCTCCGGGGAGCCTCGGGTCTCGACCTCGAGGTCCTTGGCGAACTCGTGGTCGTATTCCTCCTCCGTCTCGAAGTCGTCTGGGTCGAACTCTGTCGAGATTTCGTCCTTGAGGGTCTCGTAGCGCTCGTCGCCGAGCTTCTCGCGGATCGCCTCGTGGAAGGCGACCACGAAACCCTCGCGGTGGAACTCGTAGTCCTCCTTGAAGGTGCTCTTGAAGACCGCCAGGAGCTTGGCTTCGTCGCTCTGAGCCAAGGCGGCGTCCAGGCGAGCCTTCTCAGGCTGAACCTTCTTGAGCTTGGCGAGGTAGGGGATGACGTCCTCTTTGTAGGCCGTCTCCTGGTGGAGGTCCTTGGGGAACGACTCCAGCGTCGCGATCGCTTTCTCGACTTGCCCCTCGTCGGCTAGGTCGCCGGCCTCGACGACGAGCTTCTCCGACATTCGGATCGCTTCCCGCTCGCGCTCCTTGGGCGTCCACTCGCTGCGGTCCTTGGCGGCGACTCTCTTGCCACCGGACCGGGTCGGTTTGGGACGCGGCGTGTCGTCCACCGGGATGAGTTCGAGCGGCGTCGGCGTGATCTTGGCGACTTCAGGTCCGTCCTTGCCCTTTAGCGCGATCGCGACTGCGAGCACGAGGAGGACGATGACGGCGGACACGATCGCGATCGCGGGGGCGTTGCTCCTTCGCGACGCACCCGGAGCCTCACCTGGCTCCGCGAGCCCGCGACGGCGGCGTGCCTTGGCTTTGCCCTTGCCCTTGGGGTCCTCGACGGCGGCGCTTCGTTGAGACTCGAGGGGAATCTCCTTTCCGACGCTGGCCTTCTTGGCCTTGGCGCGCGCGACCTTTCCGGTTCCCGACTTGCCCCTGGCGATCGGGCCCTTCTTGCGCTTGGCCTTCGCGGCGATTTCTTCAGCCGACTCTTCGACTTCGTCGGTGGAGTCGGCCTCGGAGTCGACTTCGCCTCCAACGACGACCTCGGAGTCGGCCTCGTCCTCGTCGGCCTTCTTCTTGTCGATCTTGGCGAGGGCGCTCTTCTTCTTGCGCTTGGCTTTGGGAGCGTCTTCGTCTTCTTCGTCTGGGTCGGCCTCGACTTTGCCAAGGGCGCTCTTCTTTTTGCGCTTGGCTTTGGGAGCGTCTTCGTCTTCTTCGTCTGGGTCGGCCTCGACCTTGCCAAGGGCGCTCTTCTTCTTGCGCTTGGCCTTGGGAGCGTCTTCGTCTGGGTCGTCTGGGTCGGCCTCGACCTTGCCAAGGGCGCTCTTCTTCTTCTTGCGCTTGGCCTTGGGCGCGTCTTCGTCTGGGTCGGTCTCGACCTTGCCTAGGGCGCTCTTCTTCTTGCGCTTGGCCTTGGGTGCGTCCTCGGCGTCCGCGTCTGGGTCGGCCTCGACCTCGACCTCGACCTCGACCTCGACCTCGACCTCGACCTCGACCTTGCCTAAGGCGCTCTTCTTGCGCTTGGCCTTGGGGGTGTCTTCGTCGGTCGCGCTCTTCTTGCGCTTCTTGGCGACCGCGTCCGTCTCGCTCTTGCGGCGCTTGCGGTTCTTCTTCTTCTCGGCGACCGCAGGGTCGACGCCTTCGGGGTGGAAGGCCTCGCTAGACGCGAACCCTTCCTTGAGTCGCTTGAGCTCGCGCTGAACCTTCTTGGCGTCCTTCTCGGAGAGGATCTCAAGATCGACACAGGCCCGGGCGACGGTCAGCCTTCGGCCGTCTGCCTTGGCTTCCTTGATGGCGGCCTTCGCCTCACGGAGCCCCCTCTTGTCCGCTAGTCCCATGTCGAGGACGAGTTGAGTGAAGCTGAGCCGCTGACTGGACGTCGCCATGTCCACCTGCCAAAGGTTCGGGTGTTGTGAGTCCGACGCTAGAGTGCGTGCTAGGCTCAGTCTCGCGGGGCCTAGAAGGCGCCCGTTGGGCTATGACCCTATCAGGCAACGGCTTATCAGGGAAGTTCTATCCAATGCTTCAAAACGCGCCCAAAATCGGGCTCTATTTTCTCCTCCCGCTCTTTCTCCTTGCCTGTTCAGGCCCTGGCGCAGCGCGTCATGTTGTCGAGCACTCTGCTTTCGAGACCGAGCCCGAGGGGGCGAGCATCTATATAGACGGTGGATTCGTAGGCACGACGCCCACCAAGTTCTATCTTCCCGCCAAGGACACCGTGGAGCTTCGGATTCAGCGGCCCGGCTACCTACCGCACGAAGAGGAGCTTTATCGCGACAAGGTCGGCGAGGGAGCCGGGGAGGGGGTCGGCTGGGAGTCCCTCTATTTCTTCCCGCTGACTGCCAAGCGCTGAGGGTTCGCGTGATTCGGCTGGCTGTTCGAAGGGCGTCGCCCAAGCTCAGGGGTAGGATTTCGGCGTGAGCGAGCTCTCCGTAGTCTGGTTTGAGCGGCGATCTAGCCTCTGCTTGGGGGCGATCCGTCGTGAGGGACCTAAGAAGTTGACCCTGATCGACGAGCAAGGGGACACGACACGAATTCAGCGCGGACGGGTCGTCGTGACCCTCTCGAGCCGGGTCAGCGCAAAGGACGCAGGCGCTCAGCTCGTGGCGCTTCGGCGGAGCTGGGGAGACGTCGCCGTGCCCGACGAGGAGGAGCTCTGGGCGTCCCTCCCCGACGTGCCGATCGATTTCTCCGAGCTGGCCCGAATTCAGTTTGGGGAACAGGCTGGCGACGCTGAGTTGTTCGCGCTCGCCTGCGGGTTGACGGCGGGCGAAGGCGCAGAGACGGGTCAGCTTCGCGCGAGCTTCTTTGTGCGCGAGGGCGCGATCCTCCGTCGGCCGGCAGCGCAGCGCACCCAGATTCGCCGTCGCCAGGAGTTGGCCGACCAGGAGGTCCGACTCCGCACGGCCGTCGCGGCCTGGTGGGAGGGTCCACGCAGCGAGGCGCCGGCCGCGGAGCTGATCGACGTCGTGAACGGACTGAAGGAATACGCCCTCGCTGGCGACAAGGCTGACGATCACCAGCGCTCGGCGCGGATCGCGAAGCGGATCGGGATTGAGACGCCCGATCAGCTCTTGATCGCTCTCGAAGCGCGCGGAGTCCTCCCTCGACATACTAACGAGCAGCCGACACGGCTCGGGCTGCCCTTGCTCTGGAACGCCGAGGCGCGGGCCGAGGCCCAGCTCCTCGCCGTGAGCTCAATCGACGAGCAGGGTGAGGACTTGCGCGACGTGTCCACGATCGCGATCGACGCGGCCGGGGCCGACGAGATCGACGACGCGCTGTCTGTCCTCGAGCGAGACGGTCGCCGCTACCTGGCGATCCACATAGCGAACCCGGAGATCGCGATCGGGGGCGCCCTCGACGCGGCGACTGCGTCTCGAGCGACCTCGGTTTACTTCGCGCGGGAGACCGTGCCTATGCTCCCAGAGGCGGTCACCGGTCGCTTTGGACTCCTCGCCGGCCAAGACCGAGAGGCGGTGACCTACCTCGCCCCGCTGGGCGACGACGGGCTCCCCGAGCCTGGTCGCTTTCTGAGATCACGAATCCGAGTCGATCGTCACCTTGAGTTCAGCAACGCCATGGACGACCCGCTCGGAGCTGAGATCCTCGCTGTGCTCGGCCCCGTCGCTGTGGCCTTGCACGCCCAGCGTGTCGAGGCCGGCGCCTTCCTGCATCGCAGTCCCAATCTCAAGATCGAGTTCGATGGCGAGGGTCAGCCAGTCCCGCAGCTCCTCTCCGTCGAGGGCTCTGCGCAGCTCGTCGTCTCCGAGCTGATGATCCTCCACAACGCGCAGCTCGCGGCGGCTCTCGCCGAGGCGGATCGAGCGGCGTTCTTTCGAGTTCAAGCCAAGGCTCTCCCTCCCGCTCGCGCCCTGGATGACGTGTTCGAGATCCTCCAGGCTCGTCGCTCCTTGCCTCCGACTCGGGTCCAGGTCGATAGCGGTCCGCAGCGGACCATGGGCGTCGCGGGCTATGTTCAAGGGAGTTCGCCGCTGCGTCGCTATGGAGACTTGATCGCCCAGCGCCAGCTCCTCTCCGTCGTCGATGGACGCGTCGCCGCCTACAGCGAGGACGACGTTCGGGAGCTCCTCGCGGAGCTTCCCAAGCGTGAACGTCGGGCTCGTCAAGCAGAAGACGAGCGCCAGCGATATCACCTCGCGCGCTGGCTGGCGCGCAACCCTCGGTTCACGGGGCGCCTCTCGCGGCGTGGCTCACGAGCGAGCGTGTTCCTAGACGCCTGGCAGCGCGACCTCCCAGCCCGGCTCAAGCACGACGACGCTCGCACGGTTGGGGAGTGGGTCGAGGTCGAAGTCGTTCGCGCCGTGCCCCGAGCACCCTTGGAGTTGCGGATTCTGGTCGAGTAGCGAGGAGACGCCGGAGCTCACGAGCCCTTGAGGTAGGCCTGGATTCGCTTGTAGCGCTCTCGACCCTCCAGGTCGGCCCGGCGCTTCCTGTCGGAGGTGATTCTCTCGCCAAGGCCTCCGTCCCCCATTCCGTAGGACTGGAGGAACTCGACTTGCCGGCGCAGGAGGCTCGTGAGTGCCATAGCTTCCGTCGTCGAACGCGTGCCTGGGCTGTTCGCGCGCAAGGCCCTGCGGCCTCGCTCGATGGCCCGCAGGCCCAGTTGGTAGCACTCGTCGACGCCTGCTCGGTCTTTCGCGTGGGCGCGGACTTCCGCCTTCTTGAGGTAGAGGAAGATCAGCCCATCCCAGCCGTAGAAAGCGTCGGGCGCCTCCCCGAGCACCTTCTCGAGGCCTTCTATGTCGGCGTCGATGTACTCCTTGCCCCTATGGACCGAGGCGTTGAGCGCGAGGGCCAAGGTCCGAGGATCGAAGTCTTCAGGGTGGTTGCGGACCAAGTCGCCGATTTTGGCCCTGGCTTCGTTCCGCCGGGTCTCATTCTGCTTGCGGTAGTAGGTCTGCACGGTCTGGTGGTAGACGTAGAGGGCGACCGAGTCGTCGCTCAGCGGCCTCTCTGGGGGGCGTCGGAGGTCGAACTGGCTGTAGAAAGTCGGGACGCCGACCGCGACGAGGTTTGTCAAGATCCGGACGTAGTCACGTCGCTTGCGGGCGTCTTGCGCGAAGCTGATATCGTCGAGGAACTTCCCGCCGCAGGATTGGGTTGGGCGGAACCCCGACATCCGGATCGCGTCGAAGACCTGGAGCCAGTTTGGATCGTCGAGCGGCTTGGCTTGGTTGTCCTGGCGATTCAGGATCCAATTCAGGATCCCGTCCACGTTCACGCCGCCGGGGAGCTTCGAGCCGCTCAGTCGCTGAGACTGGCCAGCGGCTCGCAAGAACCCCGCGACCCGGTGGGGTCTGGGGGCCGTCCGCTGGAGCTCTAGGTTGATCTCACTGAGCGCCATCAACCCGACCGAACGCAGGCGGACCCGACCCGTGGGGGGCAGGTCTTTGAGGTGAGGGCTGCGGAGCGCTCTTTCGAACGCTCGGACTCCACGTTGAGATTGGCTGGCGGCCTCGACGGCCTCAAGGGCGGTTGAGGCCTCCGCAGAGAGCGTCGTCCGAGCGGGGGTCTCCGAGGCCGTGGCCGTGGCCGTAGGAGTTGCGTCTCCCTGACCGGTCTTGGTCGCTATGACGACCGCGAGCGAGCCGAGGAGGGTCACGCCGATCGCGGCTGCGCTTCCGATCAGGACCTTTCTCCGGCGCCAATCCCTCCGCATCCGCGGAGGAGGGGGGAGGTCGAGCTCGACGTCATAACCCTGGCGCTGCTTGCGCCAGGCCCGGAGCGCGGCGGCCAGGGCGCCAGGGCTGGGGAGGCGGTCCTCCTTATCCTTGGCGAGGGCTAGGATCAGGATTCGATTGAGGGCTGGATCTGCGTCCGCGCAGCGCTCGTGGAGGCGGGGGGGGTTGGCGCTCAAGACGGCGTCGGTGACCTCCAGCATCGTCGTCCCTGGAAAAGGCAGGGAGCCGGTCGCCATTTCGAAGAGCATGACTCCGAGCGACCACACATCGGCGCGTCCGTCGACCTCTCGGTGAAGTCCCAAGAGCTGCTCGGGGGCCATGTAGAGCGGGGTTCCGATCACGTCTCCGGTTCGAGTCAGCGTGTCGGCTCCCTGGAGCCCGGCCAATCCGAAGTCCGTCAGGAGTGGCTCACCGTCCGAGGCGCGAATCAAGACGTTGGCGGGCTTGAGGTCACGATGGAGCACGCCGCTCTGGTGGACATGGTCGAGCGCGCGGCTGAGCTTCTCGCACACCAGGGCCGCCTGGGCCGCCGGGAGCGGGCCGCGCCGCAGGACCTCGTCGAGGTTTTCGCCCTCCACGAAGTCGAGGACTAGGTAGGGGAGAGTCCCTGCGGTCCCTGCGCTGTGGACACCGATCACGTGCTTGTGGCGCGGGATCGCGGCCATCGCCTGACCCTCGCGCTCGAAGCGCGCGAGCCCCTCGCTGCTCGCCACCTGTCCCAAAATGACCTTCAGGGCGAGATCTCGGCCGAGTTGGTCGCGGATCCGATAGATCCGCCCCATGTTTCCTTGCCCAAGGAGCTCGACGACTTTGTAGCCGTTGAACATCTCTCCGATTCGAGGGAGACCGCGCGAGGGGGCTGGCCCGCTGTCGGAGCCGGTCGCCGTGGCGCCGAGGCCGGAGCGAATGTCCTCTTGGACCGCCGGGAGTGCGCCTGAGGGAGGACCGACCGCAGTCTTGTGGGTGTGACGATCGCTGATCGGCGGGTAGCTGCCCAAGGAATGGGGGTGCCCGGCGGCGCTCTGGGGCTGTGCGCCAGCAGCGGCCGGCGCTCC
>JAESQQ010000266.1 GCA_016765095.1 Planctomycetota bacterium
ACTGCACCCAAAGGGTCTTAGCTGCGTAGCAGGGCTTGTCCCCGAGTCCAGCGCGTTCCTGAGGATCTAGTAAACGGGAGCACACGATCGGGAGTGGTCACTGTCGGCCAGCCTCTCTGTCGGCAACAAGCCTCCACGTGACCGCTCATGATCGTGAACTCCCGTTTAGGACGGGCGACCCCTCGAGTTCGCTCAAGTAGATCGAGCGGATCGCGTCGACGTGCTCGTCGAGGGTCTCGGTCTTCCAATCCTCGGTTGAGACGGACGGGAGGACTCGGACTTCTATCGTGCCGGGGATCGACGATCGGCGCTCCCAGAGGAGGGCCGCGCCGCCTTTGATCACGACCGGCACGATCGGAAGTCGCGTCGCGAGGGCGAGGTGGAAGGGGCCCTTCTTGAAGGGCAGCAGCTCGCCGCTTGGGCTGCGGCGGCCCTCGGGCGCGACCATGGTCGAGTAGCCCTCGCTGAGGAGGCGCTCGGTGCGATCGAGCTGGACTTGCCAGTGCTCGCGGTCGTCGCGTTGGATCAGGGGGTGGCCGCCGATCGCCCAGGCCCAGCCGACGATCGGGAGGCGCGCCAGGGAGCGCTTTCCGAACACCAAGCAGCGGGTGCCGGTCAACTCTGCGTTGACGAGGAAGTCGAGGTAGCTGGTGTGGTTGAAGGTCAAGATCGCGGGGTGCTTGAGGTTCTCAAGCCCGCTGTATTCGACTTTGACTCCGCACAAGTAGAGCGCGAGTCGGCTGCAGAGGCGCCCTGCGGTCAGCGAGAGGTGGTTCCGCCAGGCCAGGGTTGGCCAGAGGACCGCGAGCGGAGCGAACGAGACGAACAGAGCGCCCAGTCCGAGGCCAGCCAGGCCGAACACGTGGAGGTCGCGCAGGAAGCGGCGAAAGCCTTTCGGCTCGTCGGGCTGGAAGAACCAGCGGAGAGCCAGCTCGGCCAGGAAGAACTGGAGCGCGGCAGCGCCGAGCACGATCACGCCAAAGAGCGGATAGGAAGGGAACTTGTCTTCCCAGCCCGTGGGCGGGCCTTGGCAGAGGTTGATGTTCGCGCTGGCCGGGGTCAGCAAGAAGCTGATCCACATCAGGAACGCCGTCAGGGCGACCAGCTTGGCCCACGTGAAGCGTGGCAGACCGAGCGAGCGGACCCCGGCGATCCCGAGCGCGAGGCCGCCTAAGTGTGTGCCCATAGACGTCAGGAAGAACTCGCCACCAGTCGCGAAGTCGAGGATCCAGAGCGGAGTCCCGAACACGAGGGACAACACTCCGAGCCCGTTGAAGACCGGACTCCGGAACAAGAGTCCGGTTCCGATCCCAAGAGTCGCCATGTGACAACCCCAGAGGAGATCGCTCGGGCGGCCGTGGGCGAGGAAGTAGCCGGCGTGGAGCGCGTAGAAAGCGTAGGCCACGAGGCCCCACCAGCGCGGCACGAAGGGCGTCGCGCCCTGGGGCTCACCGACGAAGAAGTGGGAGACGGCGTTCACGCCGCGTCCGGGGGGGTGGTGCTCGCCGGCGCCACGGTCGGGCTCTCCTCGGCGGAGACCTCGGCGTTGGCGAGGGCGTCGGGAGAGACCTCGTCCAGGCGGGGTGCCTCGCGGGTCAGGTAGATCATGGCTGGGACCGCGACCGTGAACATGCCGATCGCGACCAGTTGGCTCTCGGTGAACGCGTAGCCCGGGACTTGGAAGAACACGTCGAGGTCACGGCGGAAGTGCTCGACGACGAACCGGACCGGCGCCTGGAGCAAGACGACGAACGCGAAGGCCTGTCCGAGTCGGTGCTGGAGCCAGCGGCGGTAGGCGAGGGCGAGGAAGAAAATCAGGAGGACCGAGAGTCCCTCGTAGAGCTGGGTCGCGTGGAGCGCGGGCGTCGAAGTCGCGAGCGGGCCGAGGGCGGCGACCATGTCTGGGGTCAGCTCGGCCCTTGAGGCGAGCTGGGCGTCGAAGGTGCAAGGCAGCTTCTCGCCTGCAAATTGAGCCCAGGCGGGCGTCCACTGCTGGAGCTTGACGGTCAGGAGCGCGTTCTCGCCCGCCTCTCGTCCCCAGCAGCAGCCGTGGGCCAGGCAACCGAGTCGGCCGAAGAACAGCCCGAGCGGGAGGGCCGGCGCGACGAGGTCGAGCATGCGGAGCACACTCACCTTGCGGATTCGGAGGTAGACGATCGCCGAGAGGAGGACGCCGATCACGCTCCCGAAGTAAGTCAGCCCGCCGCCGCGAATGTTGAAGATCTTGCTGAGCGGAGTCGGCACGCCTTGGACCATTGAGTTCGGGATCAGGCCGAGCTTCTTGACCGCCGTGCCACCCAGGACGCTCAGGCGAGCCTCGACGCCTCGGCGGCGCGTCTCGAGGAGCAAGCCTCGCTCGGTGACCACGACGCCTTCGTCACCGCGGTGTTGGGTCGTCTCGATTTGCACGACCAAGCCGTGGGCCGCGCCTGCGGCCTCGAGCCGCTCCTTGACCTGCGTCAGCGTCGTCTCGTCCCCTTGGAAGGTGACCGTGAAGGGCGCCTCGCGGTTCAGGGTCAGCTCGAGCGTGTCCCCCTCCGAGAGGGGGTCGAGGAGCCCCGCGGCGGCCATGATCGCGGGGTGGTCGGCGAACTGGGAGTCCCACGTCTCGATCAGATACACCGCGCGCGCGCCGATCAGTCCACAGAGGCCCGTCAGGAGGAGCATTTCGAGCATGTGCTCGACGCTCATGAGCTTGGTCTTGCGAGCCCAGTAGATCGTGAGCGCGGCCAGGACCGCGCAGCCAGACGCCATGGCGAACCCGTAGGTCGGCCAGGTGATCGTGCCGACGACGCCCGTCAGGAGCACGACTCCGCCCAGGGCCATGAACACCCCAAAGGGCGCCATTTTTCGCTCTTCAGGGTCCTCGCAGCGTTGCCAGCCGAGGCCCCAGGCCACGCCGAGAGCGAGCAGCACGAGGCCGACGAGCTGGCCGGGGATTTCGAGGGTTGGGTGCATGCAGACGCGCAGGATAGCGGGTCCAAAGCGGCGGGCAAGCTCAGCCTCCAAGGCGCCCAGCCCGCTCGAGGTCTCGCTCGGGTGTGCCCGAGCTTGAGCCGATCCTCGGACTTGTTAGCGTCCTCCCCGAACCTGCGAGAACCCGACCGTGCCCTTCCCCCAAGAACCCGTCAGCGCGTTTACGCACCTCTTTGGTGCGCTCTGTGTGCTCGCGTTCGCGATCCCGCTCTGGAGGTCTCGCTCGGGTGTGCCCGGCCGGCGGCGCGTATTGGGCCTGTTCGCGGCCTCAGTCGCGATCCAGCTTGGGGTCAGCGGGATCTACCACTGGCAGGCTCTCGGCACACCGGCCAGAGCCTTCCTCCAGCGGGCGGATCACGCCGCGATCTGGCTGGTGGTCGTCGGTTGCTTCCTTCCGATTCGCCACTACCTGTTCCCGCCCCGCTTCGGTCGAATCCTCCAAGCAGTGATCTGCACCGTGGCCGTCGTGGGTCTGCTCTTCGAGACCGCCCTCGCTGACGTGATCCCCTCCTGGGTGACCGTGCTCCTCTACGTCGTGTTTGGCTCGATCGGGACCCCCGTCGCCCTTTGGCTCGTCACCAAGCGCGGCCTCCGCTACACGCTGACTTTCTTCCTCTGCGGCGTCTCGTTCAGCTTCGCCGCCTTGATCGAACTGATCGAGGAGCCGGTCCTCATAAAGGGCGTCGTCGAGTACCACGAGATCGTGCACGTGCTCGTGCTGGCGGGGTTCCTCTTTCACTGGCTGTTCATTGCCAAGCTGACTCGCCAAGCACGCCCGCGAGGCGCGATCGAGCTGCCTGCAGACGCGGAGCCGGCGAGCGCCCAAGCCGCCTGAGCGCTGCGAGTTCACACGGCCTCGGCATGTTGTGCCCGTGAGTCAGCCACGAGTTCTCAGGGAAGGGGAGAGCTGGATCTCTGCCCAGGGGAGGTGACGGACCGGCGCGAGAGGGTTCTACCGGTAAGTACGAGGGTCCTTCTTCTCCCGGCCTTGGGCCCGACAGGACGACGCCAGTTGAGCGTCGTTGGGGTGTGCGGTTCCGCACCCTCCCCCCTAAATCTGTTCCCTGGGAAACCGATGACTAAGATCGAATTCGAAGGCGATTGGTCCCGGCAGCGTCAGCGCGGGCAGGCGCTCGAGGAGCTGGCCGAGGGGCGGCTGCCTGGCCCCTGGGGTCTTCTCCAGCAGATCGTGGGCCACTGGGCGATCTCGCACCGGGATCGCGGCGTGCTCCGCTACGGCAAGGCCGGCCTCGACACGATCGGGAGCGTGCTCTCGTATCGCGCTGCGAAGCGGAAGCTGCTCGACGACGGCTCGGACCCCGCCAAGGCGTGGCTCGCGGAGCGCAACTACGTACTCGCGTTCCCCGCAGTCGGCGACGGCTTCCTGAACTTCATGATCAAGGCCCTCAACGAGGTCCCCTTTCGGAAGAAGAAAGTCCGCAACGAGTTTGGAAACTCGGGCGAGAGCGCCCTGATCGAGTTTTCGATTGGCGGTGACGCCTGCGCCTACTTCTACGACTCCAAGGGCAACCCCACAGACAAGGAGGGCGCGGCGGCGACTAACCCCGACAAGATCTCGATCCTCTGGGACGGCCCCTACGTGCGCGCCGAAGATCACGACGCCCTCGAGGCCTTTGTTCGGGGACTGATTTGGGACCTGATGGGCACCCAGACCCTAATGCTCGCGCGCAGCCGCTCGCTGACGGGGAGCTCAGGGTTCACCCTGGGCGGGGTCCGCGACGACTTCGACTTCATTTCGGCGGACGACGCCTGGAACGACGTTCGCCAGCTGGCCGCTCGCAGTCGCGCTTTTCTCGACAAGGGGCGCTCCCGCTGCGTCCTGTTCTACGGTCCTCCAGGGACTGGCAAATCGACCGTGGCCCGCGCGATCGCGCGCGAGCTGCGGACGCGCGTGCTCCTCGTCGATCACGAGGCGGTCAGCCAAATGTCCGATCACTCGGTCGCGCTGATCATTACGCTCCTCAAGCCCGGCATGCTCGTGCTCAACGACATTGATCGCTCGAGCGACGATCACGCCGGCCTGCTCCAAAGTCTCGACGTCGCCTACCAAGGGAACGATCCGCTCCTGACCGTATTGACCGTCAATGACATTTCGAGCCTCGACCCGGCCCTCCTGCGGCCGGGGCGGATTCACGAGACGCGGCATGTCCCCGAGCCGAGCGAGGCCTCGCGGCGCATGATCCTGGCCTACTACGTGCGCAAGCTGGGGCTCACCCTGAGCCCTGCAGACGTCGAGGCCTTCGTGTCCAAGAGCGAGGGCTTCTCCCCCGCTGACGTGAAGGAGTTCTGCGAAACGGCTTTCGCCATGGGCCTCGGCCTGGCCCTCGACGAGCTGAGTCGGATCAAGACCCAGCGCCTGCTCTATGCGGGGACTCGCTGCGAGGAGTTCAACAAGGAGCACCGCAACGGTCGCAACACCGGCGACGACGACGACGACTAGCAGGAGGGGCCGGCCCCCTCCTGCGCTAGTCGAGACCGAGGCGGAGCACCAGCCCACGCTGGGTGCCCAGCGCGAGCCCGTCAGGAAGGGCAACGAGGGCCACGCCTCGGACGCGGTGGGCGGGGAGGTCGACGATCTGCGGCTCGAGGTCCGGCTCACGCGCGATCACGAGGCGGCCTTCGTTGGTGACCCAGGCGCAGTGAGTTCGTGTGAGGGCAAGCTGCGAGCCAACGTTCCCTCGCCGGCGAGGGATCCTCAGATCGGAGTCCTCAGGAAATCTGCGCTCGGCGAGGACCTGGCCCTCAAGGTCGATCACTCGGAGGTGCATCGCGCCTGGACGAGAGCGAGAGACGAGGGCGTAGCGTTTGCGCTTCCAGTCCAATGCGATGTGCGCGTCTCGGAGCGCGACGGCGTGGTGCTTCCAGCCCTCCCCACGGCGCCAAAGGCCGATCGTCTCTCCCTCGGCGAGGCACACGACCAACGCTTGATCGGCGTCGAGGGGAAGCACTCGTCGAACGAGTCCCGGCAGCTTGGCGAGCGGCTTCAGGTCGCCGTCGATCCACTCCCAGAGCGTGTGCCCTTGGTCCTTCCGGCGGGAGCGGCAGAACCCGCGCCGATCGCCGGTCAGGTGGAGCGTGAGGCGCTCCTTCTTGGCGAAGGTGCGGTACACCACTTCACCTTGGATTTGGCGCAGGTCGTCAGCAGCCGGCATGACCGTCGAGAGGTGGACCGTCGCACCCGAGGGCGAGAGAGAGGCCCACTTGAGCGTCGCCTCGCGCCAGCGACGGCCAACGGGAGTCGCGTCGGTGTCCCAGACCGTGACCTGCTGTTGTCCCCCGATCATGAGCCGCCCGCTGGCGTCGGCCCGGGCGAGCGGGATCGACCCGAAGGGCGCGGTCGGGTCGGGCCAGAGCGCCTTGCCCTCGCGCATGGCCCACACGACCTCGCGTGGGTCGCAGCCGACGAGCAGGCCCTCGCTCGAGACCGCGAGGGAAAACAGCGCCGTGTAGCGGGTCGGCCAGTTGCGCACTCGCTCTAGGGAGTCGAGCCTCCACTCCTCGACGCTGACCTGCGCGGCTTTGTCTTGTTGGGTGACGCCTATGAACAGGCGCGTGCCGTCTGGGTCAAACGCGATCGCTGCGACGCGCCGGGGCGGCCCAACACGTCGCGCAGGCTTGAGCGGGAGGCCTAGATCCCAGAGCCAGGTCGCCGTTTGGCCTTTGCACACGAGCCAGCGTCCCGTGGGGTCTGCGACCAGGGAGATTGGCTTATCCACGGCCCCTGCGAGCGTGAATACGTCGCGTCCGTCCTTCGCCGAGCGAATGAAGACTCGCTTTTCTGCGGCCACATAGAGTCGTTGGGCCTTGGAGCCAAAGGCGAGGAGTCCTTTGTCCTGGGTGGGGATCGTCCAGCGGGAGGTGGCAGCTCCAAGCTCGCGGAGCTCGAGGCCTCGACTCGTGCGCCAAGCTATGAGGGACCCGTCGGGCGAGAGCGCGAGGTCTCGGTAGGAGCCCTCTGCCTCGTCCCAGCGACCCAGCTCGCGTCCGTCCGTGAGGCTCCAGCTGCCGAGCCCTGAGGGGATTCGAGCGACGAGCCGGTCTCCGCTCAGGAGTCGAAGCCCGCCTGCCCTGGCTTGAAAGGAGCGCAGCTCGCGCCCCTCGGTCGACCAGACCCGGATCTGGCTGCTTGCACTCACGACCTGGCCCCTAGACGTGAAGCCGACGGAGATAGCGGCGTGCTGGCCTCGCGGGTCACCCCACACCGCATTGAGTTCCACGCCCGCGGCGCGGCACCAGTCAAGGGATCGCCGCATGCCCTCTCTCAGGTCAATGTGCGGCTGATACCCCAGCTCTCGGCGCGCCAGGTCGATCGAGCAGGCAATGTCCTTGTTCATCTCG
>JAESQQ010000267.1 GCA_016765095.1 Planctomycetota bacterium
AGCGGTCACGAGACCCGCCAAGCGGGTCCTGGCCGTCGCGCTACGGGTGGGAGATCGCGTCCTGGACGTCCGCGCGGGTGAGCTCCGGCGCACCCTGCGCGCGGAGCGCTTCGCGCCCCTTCCCTACCAGGGATCACTCCACTACGACCTGACCGGCGACGGCGTCGAGGACCTCGTCTTGAGCGCGTGGTCCGGGCGACGGGCCCGGCTCTGGCTGCTGCGGGGGGGCAAGCGTCCGAGCCTGACGCGACTCCCAGGCTGGCACGGGCCATACACACGGCTGGCGGACCTCGACGGCGACGGGCGGCCCGAGCTCGAGACTCACGACGATAGCTTTCGAGGTTGGCGAGGCGTCAGCCAGGCCGACTCGCCGGCGCCGCGCGTCGTGCTTCGCCTGACGCAAGAGGGGTGGCGCCTCGCGCCGACGCTTCTTGAGGCGACTCCGACCAAGGCCGAGCTGAAGTCTCGCGCCAAGGGAGTCCGCGCTGCCTTCGGCGAGCGGGCTCCGGTGGCCCTTTGGGCGACGCTCCTCGAGCTCGAGGCTCGCGGGGAAGCTGCCCTCGCTAAGGCCTTCTTGGCCCAGGCCTGGCCGAGCGATCGTCCCGGTCGGACCGAGTTCTGGGTGGCCTACCAGTCCCGAGCCGCGCGCGGTCTGCTCCGCCTGCTCCCGCGCTGATTCCGAGGCCGGCCTCCCCTCCGTACACAGCGTGGAGGAAGGCAGGCCACCGTGGCCCTTCTTCCTCCAACGGCAGCGGAGCTGCCTGACGCCGTGTCATGAATGGTGTGGCTAGCCCCTAAGGCTCGAGCGAGTCGAGGCAGCTCTCGAACAGGCCTCGGTGGGCGTCGAAGTCGGGGGCGTCGGCGTAGGCGCAGAGGACATAGGTCTTCCCGCTGCGGAACACGAGCCGTCGAATCGCGCGGACGCGGCGGTCCTTGTGGCGAGTCTCGCTCTCGAACTGAGCCTGGGTCGAGTTGCTCAAGGTGCCCGATCCAAGCTGAACGGATCCAAGCAACTGGAACTCGGCGCGGCCCGCGGTCGCCGCTCGAATCCGCCCCAACTCTGCCTGAACCCATTTTACCTGGGTCTTGGGCGAGTCCGCGACGCCGGCGACCACGAAGGCGTGGATTCGAGGTCTAAAGCCCCGGCCGCCCTCCTTGGGAGCCTCGAACACGAGGATCTTGTCTTGGATCGAGGCCGACCAGCCGCGCGGTTTGCGGAGCTTGAAGCCTGGGCCCTGTGCCGCTGGGAACTCGAGCGGGTCGAGGCTTTTGGGGAGCACGAGGGGCGTGTCCCAGTCGGCCTTGGCTTGTTCCTTGCGGATTCGGTATTCCTCGAGCATGCGAAGCCAGAGGGCTCCGACCAGCGGCTCCTTCTCGAAGCGATCGAAGTAGTCGTCGGAGAGCACGTCGACGGTCGCGTCGTGCCAGCGCATGTCCTCGGCTTTGATCACGATCTTGCCGCGCTTGCGCTGGCTTCCGTAGGGCCAGCTAACCTGGATGTCGGTCGAGTCGGCGGGCGTGCTGACGCGTCCCACGATCACGTGGCCGTTCTTGAGGACCACGACCCCAGCTTCGGCGACGCAGGTTCCGATCAAGAGGCCGAGGAGGGCGGCGCCAAAGCCGAGGCCGAGGCGCGTGCGGTGGGCAGACTGGATCATTGGGGGCCCTCCGGGGCGATCCCGAGCGCGAGGAGTTCGCTCGTGCGGACCTGACGATTTAGGACTTCGTGGGGGGGGTCGGGCGTGAGGGCTTGGAGCGTCAGGAAGGCTCCCAGGAGCAGCGAGGCCGCGATCAGAAGCGCCCTCCACCGGCCGGCGGGCGCAGCTTGTCTAGGCTCGCCAAACGACGGAGAGCCAGACGCCCTGGAACCAGACGCCTGCGGACCAGACCGGCCGACGGAGACCGTGGGACCCGGAGCCGCCTCGCTGGCAGCAAACCCGGCGAGGACCCGCTCGCTGAGATCAGCGGGCGGAGCCTCGAGTGCGTTGGAAGTGAGCGCGCGCTCGAGGGCGGTTTGCTCCTCTTGGAGGCGAGTGTGGAGCGCGCGAAGGGGCTCTTCGCTAGCCAGGCGCTCCTCGAGCGCGGCGGCGGCGGCGGGTTGCAGGAACCCGGTCAGGAGATCGAGGAGGAGCTCTTCGTCCTCGTGCGTTGGTTCAGTCATCAGTGCCTGTCCCCTTGAGAGCGAGTCGGAGGCTGCCGATCGCGCGGTGCAAAATGACCCGGACGTTGCCGGGGGTGAGCTCGAGTTCGGCTGCGATCTCAGGACCGCTCAAGCCGAGGGTGTATCTGGCGTGGATCACGGCCCGTTCACGGGGCCCTAGCTCCGAGACAGCGGCTGCGATCTCGTCCTGATCGTCGAGCTGGAGCGGCGCCGCAGGGGCGCTCGGCTCCCTCGCCAGCGAGGTCCACTCCTTGCGAGCTCGGAGCCGATCCAAGCAGACCCGGTGGGCGATCCGAGCCAGCCAGCCGCGAAAGCGGCCCTCGGGTCGGTAGCGAGGGAGGGCTAGCCAAGCCTTGAGGAAGGTCTCCTGAACGGCGTCTTCCGCTTCGCCCGTGTCCCTCAGGAGTCGACTGCAGGCCTGCCACACCGAGGCCGTCTCGAGGCGGACGAGCTGCGCGAAGGCAGCACGGCTCCCTCCTCCCGCCTCTAGGGCGAGTCGATCGGTGGGCTGTTCGAGGGTCACGACTTCCATTGCAACCCAATCAACGAAGCTCGGACCGCGACCGTTACGGGTCGATCCGTTACGCTCCTAACTCCTGACACCACCGAGCCTGGAGAACCGCCATGAGCATGTGGAAGCGCCTCTCGCGCGCAGTGTCCTCCAACTTGGAGCGGTTCCGCGACGACCCCCTGGGGACGATCAAGCGAGACATAGCGAGCTTCAACGCGGACCTGGTCACGGTCCGCGAACAAGTCCGCCTGCTCGAGATCGACCTCGCGCGGCTCACGACCGAGGCCGAGAGCCTGGGCGACATGATCGCGACGGCGCTCAAGGCGAAGGACCGCGAGCGCGCCCTCGATCTCGCCGGGCGCCTGAGCGAGGTTCGCCGCGACAAGGGCAAGGTCGAGCGGCAACTGGCTGCGACTCGCCAAGTGGTTCGTCGGGCCGAAGGCGTCGAGCGGACCCTCGACGAGGAGCGCGTCACGAGCGCACCGGACCCTGTGATCAAAATCCGCGCCCGCGAGACCCTCGAGCGCTTGGAGCGCGACCTGGCAACCGACTCCACCTCGAGCGCGGACAAGAGCATTGGCAGCAAGGTTCAAGGCGCCTCGCCAGCGCCGGTCCCGGCCGAGCGTCCGGCGGCGACAAAAACCTTGGGCGGCGCGAGCGTCGAGCCTGAGGATCCCATGCCACGAGGCTCTGAGAAGACCCTGGGCGCGGAGGCGGCCGCCCCCGAAGCGAGCGTTGAGTCGAGCGAGGGCGAGGCTCAGCCCGACCTCGTCGACGAGCTCGAGCGCCTGGCGAAGCTCAAGGAAGAAGGCGCCCTCAGCGAGGAGGAGTTCAAGGCCGCGAAGCGGAAGCTGATCGACTCAGGCTCTTGAGGCGAAGACCACGCGCTTCGTCCTCCAGGCAGCCCGTCTCCTTCCCACCTGCGCTCTAGCGCGTCGCGCCGAAGCGACACCATGAGTAGCCGCGTTCCTGGCACCAGCGCTCCCCGCGACGAAGGAAGTGTGCGACCTCTCGGCGCTCAGCGGGGGAATACGGGTCTGTCGCGCGGCTCTGCGGAACGCAGAGAGACAGCGGCCCGCCAATACGCTGAATCCAGCAACCAATCCGGCGGACGTCGGAGGGATCGTATGGGTCACCCAGCAGCGACCTCCCGCTTGCGAGCTTCGACACGCTCGCGGACGGGATCCGAGTAGCCCAGCGCCCAGGCGACGAGTTCGGTTCGGACTGCTGCGCGGATTCCTCCTAGTGGTCCGTCAGGGATCGATTTCCACAGTTGCTTGTCCTCGCCGCCGCTGGCGGCGTTGCTCGTCGGTCACTTACGCCCGGTAAGCTCCGCTCCTCGCGCCTTGCCAGCGACGACGATGCCGGCGC
>JAESQQ010000268.1 GCA_016765095.1 Planctomycetota bacterium
GGCCGCCTGCTCGTCGAGCGCGCGCCGCTCCCGGTCGACCTCGCCAAGCCAGCCCCTAACAAGGAGGACAAATGAGCCGCCTCGCCTACCTCGGCTCCTCGCTGGTTTGGGTCTCGCTCCTCGTGGGCGGAGTCACCCTCGGACCGCTCGCTCCCAGAGCGAGCGCCCAGGACGTCGACGGCGACTACCGGCTGATCGACACGGTCTACGTCCGGGATCAAGCCGAGCCGCTCAGAGGCACGATCCTCTCGGGCGCGGACGTCGGCGCCAGTCGGCTCAAGATTCGCCTCGTGAACGACATCATTACGGAGATCCCCCGCGACCGCGTTGATCGAATCGTGGCGCGTGAGACGCCAGCTTCGGCCTACAAGACCCGCTCGGCCAGGATCGCCAGCAGCGGAGACGCGAGCCTCCACGGGCGCCTCGGCGACTGGATCCTCGGGCACGGGCTGTCCCTCGAGGCCGAGGAGCAGTTCTCCCTCGCGGCCAAGACCGCCTCAGACTCCCAGGCGGCGCTTCCCTATCGGGCCAAGCTCGTGGTCCTCGTCGAAGGCCGCCTGGCCGAGTTGAGCAACGACGACCCAACCCTCGCCAGCCTCCAGGAGGAGATCCTCGCCCACGCCCGCGCTCCGGGTGGCGACGGTGAACCGATCCTGCTCGTCGCGCGAGCTCGAGTCCTCGTCGAGTTGGGCATGCCCGAACGAGCCCTGGCTCCCCTGACCAAGGCTCGCGGGATCCTCGAAGCAAAGGCCGCAGAGGCCCCAGCTGGGGGCGGTGAAGACGGCGGCGAGGACGGCGGCGAGGACGGCGGTGACGACGGCGCTGAAGACGGCGCTGAAGACGGCGCTGACGACGACGACGACGAGCCCGCCCCACCCCGGCGACCGATTCGCCGCTTCGGGCGCGACGGCGAGCGGATTCCTGACAACCCAAACAAGAAGCCCAAGGGACCCCAAGGGGCGCCCGCGGTCCTGCCGACCGACAACTCAGCGAAGCTCCTCCCGGGTCTCGACGCAGACGGTCGCTCGCTCTATCGCGTCACGCTTGGTGACTTGGCTGCGGTCGCGCTGATGACCAACGCCCCCGAAGTTGCCCAGCGAGCCAACGCGCGAATCCTGGAGATCTGGCCCGAGGACAAAGACTCCCTCCTCAGTCAGGCCCGCCTAGCGAGCTGGGCCGGGAACACGCCTGCTGTGATCGCGGCCCTCGAGCCCGCACTCAAAGTCCACCGCGAGGACCCCGAGCTGCTCCTGGCCCGCGGTGAGCTGCGCTACTTGTCTGGCCGCCTGGGAGAGGCCCAGGCCGACCTCGAACGCGCGGTCAAGGCGACCGGCGAGGAGGGGAACTTGGCGCGCGCAGCCCACACCGCGCTGGCCCTCGTGCACCTCGCCGCTGGGCGGACCAAGCCCGCTACAGCGCTCCTTGAGGTGGCTGACGCGGACCCCGGCTACGGACCTGCTCGCCTCGCCAAGGCGCTCCTGAGCGAAATCAGCAAGGACCCTGCGACCGCCATGGTCCACGCCGACGAGGCCGCCCGGCTCCTGATCGACGGCCCGGGCGAGGCCCACTACCTGCGGGCTTACGCGCTCCAGCGCACGGGCAAGAACGAGGAGGCCGCCCGCGCGCTGGTCGAGTCGCTCCGAGGCGGCTACGACTTCCAGCTCGTGAGCCGGGCCCGAATCGAGTTGGCCCGCGCCGAGCAGGACCTCAAGACCGAGGCCCGCTTGGTCGAGCTCCTCGTCCGCAGCTCGGCCTCCCCGACGCCGACTCAACTGGCTGCCCTGGGACGCGTCTACGTCCGGCAGGGACGAGTCGCCGAAGCCGAGCGCGCGTTCAAGAAGGGACTCGAGGGGGCCCCGACCCACACCGACTGCCTCCGTGGGCTCGCTTACTGCGCCTACTTCAAGGACGACCGGCTCAAGGCGCACGCCTTGTTCAAGCAGCTCCTCGAGCAGGACGCCAAGGACACCTGGAGCAAGCGTGGCCTCAAGCAGCTCGACCAGGTCAACCTTCGCCGGGTCTGGACGGACGACTTCCGCCGCGACGACGGCGAGGTCTTAAACGCCTGGAACATTGAGTCCCCCTACGGAATCGGCGTCGCGGTTGCCTCGAACACAATGCGCTTTGGCGGTCAGCAGAAGAACGACGCCCGCGGCAAGACCCTCGCGACGCGAGTGATCGAGAACGAGACCGTCGCTAAGTTCGAGGTCCGGTTGCGTGCGTCGAGCACCAACCAAGGCCGGTTCGGGATTCGCATCGAGGTCCGGGACAAGAAGATCGTCCTGTTCCGCTCACCGACCGACGGACGTCTCTACGCCTCGACGGTCCTCGGGAACCGCCCCTGGACCGACCCCGTCGACCTCGGCCCCTTCGGGAGCGGGGCGCACACGATCGCGATCGACATTGAGGACATTCGCCAAGGACGAGTCGCGTTCCTCAAGGACGGGATCCGGCTCGGCGAGGTCAAGCTCAACAGCCTGAGCGGGCGCAGACGCACGACGCTCGGAATCTATGGCCAGGGCACCCAGCTCGGAGAGACGCTGGAGTTCTCGATCGAGCAGGTCTGGATCTATATCGAGCGCTCCGCGCGCAAGCAGAAGCGGCGGGGCGCCAGGCGTGTCCCTAAGGAGGCCGGCGGTGGCTATTAGTCGTCCGACCCGCTCGGGGCGCGGGTTCACGCTCGTCGAGATCCTGGTCGTGATCTCGATCATTGCGCTCCTGGCGGCGATCTCGATCCCGGCCCTCTCGGCGGTCCGCCGGAGCTCGGACACCAAGGCGACCAAGGCCTTCCTCGAGCGCCTCCGGCTCCAGATCGAGAGCTACAGCAACGACTTTGGCGACTACCCGCCGAGCCGCGCGAGCCGAATCGGGTATCGCGGCAACGAAGTCAACGCCGGGAGCGAGATCCTGCTCCGCTGCCTGACAACCTCCAAGAAGGCGGGCCCCTACTTCGAGTTCGAAGACACTCAACTCGGAAACACCGACCAGGACAGCCTCGCCAAGGGCGCCAACCCGACTCGGAGCGTGATCCGGACGGCGGAGCTGCTCGAGATCGTGGACACCTGGGGGAACCCGATCCTCTACCTCCACAACAAGGACTACGACCGCGGAGGACAGGTGCTGCTCCCGAACGGGAACGTCACCGTCCCCGCGTACAGCCACGAGAAGACGAAGCAGTTCGCTGGCCTGACGAGCTTCCAGCTCTGGAGCGCGGGCGTCGACGGTGAAGTGGGGACCGACGACGACGTGCGGGTCTTTGGCGAATAGCGCCCCGTGAAGCGTCGCGGATTTACACTGACCGAGCTCCTGGTCACGATCGCGATCATCGCCGTGATCATGGGCCTGAGCACCGCCGCGCTTCGGAGCGCGGGGAACAAGGACGAGTTGGTCGCGACTCAGCAAGCGGTCCGCGCCCTCCTCCGCCGCTCCCGCAACGCGGCCCGCGAGGAGCGCTACCAAGTCACGCTCGAGATCGATCCGGTCACCAGCGAGTTGACCGCTCAGCAGAAGACGACCGTCACCCAGTTCCACCTCGAGGCGCCGACTCCCTTCGACACCACGCCGGGCTTCGCCTTCGCGGGCGAGCCGGTCCCGCTCAGCGAGACGGTCTGCCTCCGCCACGAAGGGGCGCGGGCGTATGAGCTCTGGAGCGAGGACGCGGAGCCGACCAAGGGCAAGATCGCGGACGCGCTGTTGTTCGAGAAGACCGACGTCAAGGGCGCGGCCTGGGCCTGGGTCGAGCACACGCCCGCCCTGATGCCGCGGGAGGGCGTGCACATTCGCTGCTGGATCTACCTGGGCGACCTCAGCACTCGCCTCGTCCGGCGCCGCAGCCAGGAGCGCCGCAACGCGGGCGACGCGAACTACGAGCGAGCCGGCCCGGCCTACCGCGAGGCGCCGGCTCGTCTCCGAGACTTCGACCCCATGGACCCGCCCTACTTCGTGATCGCCCGCAAAGGGCGCGCGTTCGGGTTCTCGGTCACGGCCGCCTACGAGCTGGAGGTCGCGGTCACGGGCCAGGCGCTGGCGGGCGAGGTGACCTACGTCACGCGCACGCGGCCCCACACCCTCCGACCGGATCGTTGGTATCGCGTCGAGTTCGGCTTCGACGGGCGCTCGGTCCGAATCGTGGTCGACGGAATCGGCCGCATGCACCTGCCCGTCCCCGGCAACGAGGAGCTCCCTGGGAGCTTGATCCGCGATCCTTCTCCGCTCGCGTTCTCCGACCCCGACCCCCGGCGCGGGTTCTTCGGAATGATCGACGAGATCAAAGTCGGCGGAATCGTGAGCACGACCCGGATCTCGATCCCGAAGGACATTTCGCTGATCGCGCCGGGCCGCACGGTCTCCTTCGACCTCCTCGGCCAGCTCGATCCGTCCCGTCACGCTGAGCCCTTCGTGCTCTACCTCTGCAACGCGGCGGACTTCGAAGAGAAAATGGACCCCCGCCCCGCTGCTGGGACGCCTGCGGCCAAGGCCGCGCTCCGCAAAGGCGCGACGCGGACCCGCGACCAGCAGGACAAGTCCGCTAAGGCCGCCCAGGACAAGGGCAAGATCGTGATCGGACCCAAGCGCTTCGCGCGCTTTCTCAAGATCCGGGCCGACCTCCAAGAGCGCCAATACCGACGGATCGTCGTCGACCGGACCGGGCTGGTGAGCGAATGAGGCTCGGTTCCGGATTCCGCCGCCGCGGCGCCGCCTTGATCTTGGTCGTGGTCGTGATCGCGGCCCTGCTCGCGATCGCGGCTCCCTTCGTCGTCTCCATGCGCCTCCACGAGAAGTCGAGCCGCGCCTTTACGGCCCAAGTCCGCGCCAAGCACACCGCAGACGGCGCGCGCAACCTGGCGGTCGGGCACCTCCGCCGCAGCCACCCCGACGAAGAGCGACGCGCCCGCGAGGCGGGCGGGACTCGCCTCGGCGACGAGGAAGGAGTCGACGGCCACGACGAGGTTCAGGCGTTCGCGCCCCAGGCCTTGAGCGGGCTGGGGAGCTTCGACGTCGCCAACCCCAAGGGCGCCATGGCCCAAGTCACGATCCGCGACGCGCGCGGCCGGATCGACCTCAACACGGCCGGCTCGGACGCCCTGGCCAACTTGCTCGGCGCGACGATCACCCGAGAAGTCGTCAGCTATCGCGAACAGGACGCGATCCCGCTCGTCGATATCTTCCCCTTCCTCCACACCAGCGACGGGGACCCCGAGACGATCGACGGCTTCGTGCGGATCCGCGGCGAGTACATCGCCTACCGCCACGTGAACACGCGGACTCGCTCGTTGGAGGGCCTGATCCGGGGGTTCTTGTTCTCGCGCAACGACGAGCCCGAGGACGGCAGCGCCTCGCGCAACTTCCACCCAGCGGGCTCGCTCGTCCAAGACGGTCGCGGCCACAAACTGGCCTACGACCCGCTCTGGCGCTACATGGGCTCGGACCGCCAAGGCCTCCTAGCGCGCTTCGACAACTCGGCTGGGGTTCGCCGGATCTCGGACTGGGAGTTCGCCTCGCTCCGCGCGGCGCTCGTGTTGTTTCGCCGGGGCGTCAACATGCGCCTCCTCCGCAAGTGGGGCGTCGCCAAAAACGACCTCTTGGGCGCGGGCCTCCACCCGGCCGACTTCGAGGTGGACAAGGCGATCGCCGAGGGCGAGTCGGCCGACGAGCGGCGCGAACGCAAGAAGATCGAGCGGACCCTCGAGCGCTGGGGCGTCCAGACCGAGTTCGCCAAGCGCTTCGGCGGGGCGCGAGCCCTCAAGCGAATCTACGAGCGCCTGACCGCCATGAGCGACGAGCGCCGCAGCAAGCAGATCGAGCGCTACAAGCAGCGCGAGAGCAGCCTCCAGACCCGCCTCAAGAAAGTCTCGGGCTGGCTCAAGAACGAGACCAAGCGCCAACTGGCCGGCCTCAGCGAAATGCGGAACCACGCCCCGCACCTCGAGACGATCGGTCGGATCGAGCTCGAGGAGCGCGTGCGTCCCTACGTGACGACACACGCGACCCCTGAGGGCGAGGCCTGGAGCGATCCCCAGACCGTCAATCACGACGTCGACTTCAGCCCCTACGGATTCACGACTCGGGTCAACCTCCACGACACACGCCGCTTCAAGCGCGGGTGGATCGTCAAGATCCAGCCTCGGCGCCTCGACGCCAAGGACCCGGTCCGGCTCCCGGAGTATCGAATGTGCGCGGGGGTCAACGGCGTCCGGGTCCAGCTCTTCCCGCAGCTCGACTTTGACTACCAGGCCAACGAAATCGAGGTCTCCTGTCGCCAGCCGCGGCCGATCAACGTCAACACCGCCAGCCGAGAGGTCCTGATCGCGGTCATGACCGGGCTCCAGAGCCGGGCGGGTCAGAAGCAGCGCGCGACGGGCGGGCAGGCCGCCAACTTCGTGACGCCGGCCCAAGCCCGAGCCGTCGCCGAGGCGATCGTGGCCAACGACCCTCCCCTGGCGACGCCGCTCGAGTTGCGGAACCTCCTCCTCACGGTCCGCGCCGCCGGTGGGATCGACGACCACGACGTCGAGGCGATCTGGCGCAACGCGCTCGACCCAGCCGATCCCCTCATGTCGCGCGCGACGGTCCCCTTCTGCTACCGGAGCGGAGACGTCTATTCGCTCGAAGTGACGGGAATCGAGAACGACCCCGCCGGGAACGAGCTCGCGCGCTACAGCTTCCGCGAGGTCGTGCGCGTCGCTCCCCCGCGTCCCTTGGTGTGGAGGATCGACAGCCAAGCGGACTTGACCGATCGGATCTACATCCTCGGGAACAAGACCTACCGGCGCCGAGAGCGCAAGCTGGGCTACCTCGGGAACATGCCTTGGCTGCCCCTCCCCGGTCGCCACGCCAACCTGACCCAGACCTGGCCCGTGCACCTGGGGCCTTGGGACTCGGGCCCCCTGCGCTATCCCTCTCGGAGCCACGCGCCTGGCGAGGGCGACCTCCGCCCCCTGCTGGCCCGCGAGCCGGACCAGGCGCAAGGCACAACCAACGAGCCCAACTGGGCCAGCCTCGGCACGAGCGGCCCCCAGCCGGGCGGCCTCGCGCCGCACAACCCGAGCCGCTGGGACGACAAAGTGGACGGCGAGAACTTGAGCACGATCGCGCTCAACAACGCGGGTGTCCCGACCCGATGGTTCCAGATCGAGAACGGGACGGGCTGGGCGACGCTCGGCCAAGGGCAGATCCGCGGCTGGTTTAGGTTCGACTCGGTCCCACCCCAAGGGGTCAAGGCCTTCCTGTTCGACGGCGGTCAAGGCGATCGGGACGAGCGGATCTCGCTCTACCTCGAGGGGTCCGACCGCATGGTCCTCGAGGTCTGGGACGGCTCGCTCGACTTGGTCGAGAGCGGAGGCACCAAGCGCAGCGTGCGCCTCGTCTACGACCGCCCGCCCAACCTGCCCTTCCTGGAGTCGAACTGGTACCACGTCGCGGCCTCGTTCAAAGGCGCCGACCGGGGCGACCTCGCGTTGGCCGTGGACGGTGTGTTCGTGGGAACCGAGACCCACGGCTCGCGCCTCGCGAGCTCGCTCGACCGCTACGCCATGTCCCTCCAAGTCGAGGACGGGAGCGTCTTCCCCCAGGGCGGCGGCTTCGTGCGGGTCGGCAGCAGCCGCTGGATCAATAGCCCGAGCGCCAAGAGCCGCGGGATCTGGGGCTCGGGGCTCGACGCCAACCAGCGCTGCGAGGTCCTCCGCTACACCGCCGTCCAAGCCAACACCCTGATCCTGGCCGATCGCTTCGACACGGTCACCACGACCGGACTCCCGGCCAACACCGTCCTCCGCGACGCGCGAGATCAAGACGACACGTCGGGGAACGCGCTCCTGGGAGCGATCCCCGGCCAAGCGCGTCGTCCGCTGCGGGGGAGCGGCCACCGGATCCGGTTCCGAACCACGTTCACAGACCCCAACACCGGCCGCTCGCGCCCAGGCGGCTCCTGGACCGACCTCATGGGCTACGCCCACGACACGGGCACCCTCGTGGTCCCCTACGGCTACTCGAGTTGGCTCAAGAACGAAGGCGCGGCCGGCGCCCCGACCGGGCTGACGGGGATCACGACGACGGGCTATCAGGAGAACTTGACGGTCGGCGGCGCGACCCTCGTTCAACCGCTCCCGCGAAACATGCCCTACACCGTGGTCTGGAAAGTCCAGAGCTACAACGGCCAGAACCCGATCCCGACGATCGTCCAGCCCACGGACACCGAGATCGGCGCGCTCTGGCTGGAGCCTTTCACGGGCGAGCGCCCGACGACGGTCAACGCGACCGATCCGAACATTCTCCCGACGGTCCGCGGCGGCTTCCCGCCCTTTGGGATCATTCGGCTCGACTCAGAGCGAATCTTCTACTCCGCGATCGACCCGGTCGGAGGTCGGTTCCTCAACTGCATCCGCGGGGTCGAGGGCACGATCCCAGCCACGCACACCATGTTCACGCCGATCGTGCTCGAGTCGATCGTGGTCAGCGACCCGAGCGACTACACACGCCGCGCGACCTTCGCCGACCCTCGCGTCTATATCTCCATCACCTGGGCCCGGCCGACCCAGACCAGCCGCAGCACCGAGTGGATCTCGGTGATCGACCCCAGCGACGGGGCCTTTCGCGCGCGAGGAATCTGGCTCGTGCCTCCCTCGGACGACTTGAACCCGGTCCCGCGATTCTGGAACGAAAGCCAACTCGTCGGAATGTGGGCCAACGGCACGCTCCAAGGGGTTAATCCGGGCTCGCGAGTGCTGGTCCCCCCCC
>JAESQQ010000269.1 GCA_016765095.1 Planctomycetota bacterium
CGAGCCCTAGCGAGGCGGGGTTGGGGAGGGCTTGGGAGGAGCGGGCGGGCCGTTCTCGAGCTTCTCGAGGAGCGCGCGAATCCTGGGGACGCTCTTGTCCCTAGGCGCGCGCTCCAGGAAGGTCCTGAGGTCTGCGATCGCGTTGGTCCGGTGGCCGGCCTGCGCGGAGAGCTCTCCCCTCAGACGCCAGCCGTGCACGAACTTGGGGTCCAGCTTGAGGAGGACGCTGTAGTCCGCGATCGCGCCCTCGTAGTCACTGCCCTTGGCGCGGATCGAGGCGCGGTAGGAGCGCGCCTTGGGGCTCTTGGGGTCGCTCTTGATCGCGAGGTCGTAGCTCGCGAGCGCGTTCTTGCGATCGCCTTGGTACTCGTAGGTCATGCCGCAGGCGAGGCGAGCCTCAAGGTGATCGGGGGCGATCTCGAGCGCTCGGAGGAACGCCTCGCGGGCAGCGCCCAGGTCGCCGGTCGCTCCTCGGACGTTGCCGAGGCTCAGCCAGAGTTCGGGATCGGTAGGCGCGAGTCGAGTCGCGGCCAGGAGGTCCCGGATCGCGCTCGGAGCGTCCCGTTTCGCGAAGTGAACTCGGGAGCGATTGGAGAGCAGCTTGGGATCTCGCGGCGCCAGTTGGATCGCGCGTCCGTAGTCCGCCAGCGCGAGCTCGAAGGCCCGCTCGCGGGTGTAGGAGTTGGCGCGGTTGGCGAGGGAGTCCACGTGTTTGGGGTCGAGCTTGAGGGCTCGGGTGTAGTCGGCCCGCGCCCCCTTGGGGTCGCCCAGGGCAGTCTTCACGTTTCCGCGGTTGAACCAGGTCCCCGGGAAGGTCGCGTCGATTTCGAGCGAGCGGTCGTAGTCGTCCTTGGCGAGCTTGAACTCTCTGAGCGCCTCGTAGGTGGCGCCGCGGTTCGACCAGGTCCGGGCGACTCCAGGGTCGAACGCGAGCGCGCGGGTGTAGACCTCGAGGGCCTCCCGGCTCCTCCCCAAGTCTCGGAGGCAGGTTCCGAGGTTGTTCCACGAGGTGGCCGACTTGGGGGCGAGCCGGATCGATTCCTTGTGGTCGGCGAGCGCTCGCTTGGGCTGCCCGAGCGCTTGCCGAACGAGGCCGCGCTGGCTCCAACCAGACGCGTAGCTGGCGTCGACCTTGATCGCGAGGTCGCAGTCGGCCAACGCCCCCTTCAGATCACCGCGCCGCTTTCGGACGACGGAGCGGTCGAGAAAAGTCTGGGGGTCCGACCGTGCGATCTTGATCGCGTGATCGAGGTCCTCCGTCGACCCCTCTACGTCACCGGTCAGATCGCGGAACCGGCCTCGCTCGGAGCGGTACTCCTGGTCGTTGGGGGCGAGCTTGATCGCCTCGTCGAGGTCGAGCAGGGCGCCGGGGACGTCGCCAAGCTCGGACTTGGCGTAAGCGCGCAGCCCGAAAGCCTTGTGGCTCTTGGGGTTTAGGGCCAGGGCCCGGTTTGCCGCGGCGAGGGCCTCGACCCAGCGAAGCTGGTCGCGATAGACCGCGGCCAAGTTGATCCAGCCTGCGACGAGCGTGGGGTCCAGCTCCGTCGTCTTGACGAAGTCAGCCTGCGCCGCCGTAGAGCGTCCTTGCTCACGGTGGACCCTGCCGCGGGTGTTCCAGGCCTTCGCGAGGCCGGGGGCCTCCTCGAGCGCGAGCTCGACGTCCTTGAGCGCGCCGCTCGGGTCGCCCTGCGCGAGGCGAACCGAGGCTCGGTTCGTGAGCGCGACCGCGAATCTTGGGCGGAGTAGGAGCGCGCGGTCGTAGTCGGCTCGGGCGCCCGCGAGGTCGCCGGTCTGCCTGCGCAGCCGGGCGCGGTTGTACCAAGGCGTGGCCGCCTGTTCGTCGGCGGCGATCGCAGCGTCGAAGTCCAGCCGAGCTCCTTTGAGGTCGCCCTGCTCCTGGCGGACCGACGCGCGGAGGTTGAGGAGGCGGGGGTCTTTGGGCGCGATCTGGAGGCCTCGGTTGAGGTCCATGAAGGCCCCGCTGAGGTCGCCGAGGGTGGCCCGCGCTTGAGCCCGGCGGAGGTAGCCCTTCTTCGTCGGCTCGCGCAGCGGGGAGTGGACTTTGTGGTCGGCGTTTACGTTCCCGAGCGCGTCCCGGATTCCCTCCGCGAAGGGCCCGTTGCCCCCGAGTCGGACGTAGGCCGCGACGATCACCTCGAGCGCGTGGGGCGTCGCGTGTCTGCAGAGCGCGATCCCGGCGGCGAGCGCGCGCTGCTCGTCCTCGACGACCGCGAGGTAGTTGATCAGGCTCGCTGTGATCGCGGGCTCTGGCTCGAAGTTCCCCAGGGCGGAGCAGATCAAGTCGGCTGCGTCCAGGCGACCCATGCCGAGCGCGTTCGCCTGGCGGCGAGCCAGGATTCGGCGGGCTGTGATCATGGCGCGGCTCGGGTGCTTCGCGTTTGTCTTCAAGCGGCCTTCGCGCTCGACGAGCCGTTCGCTCGCGGCATGGAGCGCTTCGTTCGCGGCCTTCGGCAATTCGACGCTTGCTGATAGCCGGCCGCGTAGCTCGATCGCCGCCTTCAGTCCGGCGATCTGCTTCTCTCCGACGCGAGCCTCCGCTGGCGTCGGCATTCGCACGGAGAGCAGGGCCTCGTCGGTCGCCCTGCCGAGCTGGTCGCAGATCTCGTCGAGGTGCTGAATGAGGAGCTGGGTCGTGCCTGAGTCCGCGTTCCGGAGGATCCCGCGGACCGCTGTTTGGCGAGCCTCGGCGTGGGAGAGCGAGCCTTGCTTGGCCTGCGCGATCAAGGCCAGGACTTCTCTGCGACGGTTCGTGGCCTCCGCTTCGCGGAGCCGAGTTCGATTCGCTTTGTCCGCCCGTCGCTGGGCGCGGTCCTTCGCGCGGGTGTCGGCGACCCACGCGATCGCGCCTCCACCAAACACGAGCAGGGTGGCTGCCGCGATCCCCACGACCCGGACGATCGCTCGGTTGCGACGCCTCCACTTTCCGATTCGCTCGACGGGGCCCGGCCGACGAGCTTCGACCGGCTCGTCGCGCAAGAACCGGAGCAGGTCGTCTCCGAGCGCGTTGGCGCTGGGGTAGCGCCGCTCTGGGTCCTTCTCAAGGCAGCGGAGGCAGATCGTCTCGAGGTCACGGCTCAAGCCGGCGCGGAGGCGGCTCGGGGCCGCAGGATCGCGCCAGATCACGTCGCTGACGACCTTCATTGCCGAGCGGCCCTTAAAGGGCGGCTCGCCAGTGAGCATGTGATAGAGCGTCGCGCCGAGCGAGTAGACGTCCGCGCGAACGTCGACCTGGCCGGCGCGCCCGTCGGCTTGCTCGGGCGGCATGTAGGCCGGGGTCCCCATGATCTGCCCGGTGCGCGTTGGTCCGGCCGTGTCGGCTTCGACGACTTTGGCGAGCCCGAAGTCAGTCAGAACGGGATCGCCCTCCTCGGTGAGCAGGACGTTGGCCGGCTTCAAGTCGCGGTGCAGGATCCCGTTCTCGTGGGCGTGGGCGAGGGCGCGGGCGAGGGTCTCCGTGACGCGGGCGGCCTCGCGCTCGGGGAGGGGCCCCTCGCGGACGAGGCGTGACTTGAGCGACTCGCCCTCGATCAGGTCCATCACGATATAGGGGAGGCCGTCGTCTTCACCGACTTCATGAACCGCGACGACGCCGGGGTGGCGGAGGCGCGCTGCGGCTTGAGCCTCTCGGCGAAAGCGCTCCAGGGCGTCAGCGTCGGCCAGGTCGCTGCCGATCATGACCTTGAGCGCTACGCGACGATCGAGGGCGGGGCTGTGGGCGACGTAGACGACGCCCATGCCTCCCCGCGCGAGCTCCGACTCGATTCGGAAACCGCCGATCTGCTCGCGGAGCCGCGCCGCTGACGAAGAGCTCCCGCTCGCTGACTCGACCAGGGTCGCGGCGAACTCGGGGCCAGACTCGAGCGCCGTCTCCTCGGCTGCGGGGTCCGTGTCGCGACGGACGGTCTCCACGAACTCGGGGTCTGGGTCGCAGCGGACGGTCTCCACGAACTCGGGGTCGCTCTCCGGCGGAGGGAGCGTCTCTGGGAATAGGTCGTTTTCTGGGTCTGTCTCGCCCACAAGCGGCAGGATAGGGCCTTCTCGGGGCAGCGCCAGCGCGGATTATCAGTCCAATCTTCCTGGGTTCCTGGGTTCTTAAGAGACTCTTAGGAACCCAGGAATCCAGGAAGAAGAGGGGGCGCTCCGAGAGGCAGCCTCCCGCGACCTAGCTCATTCCGCTTTCGAGGCGAAGCAGTCTAGAGCGCTACGTCGCCGGGGTCCTCGGCGTCGGGACGAATTCCCTCGCCAGAGTCGGCAATGCTCCACTCGGGTGTCTGCTCGTGGTTGGGGTAGTGCTCCTTGCGGAGGGCGCGGAGCAGGCTCGCGACTTCAGACGCGCTCTCGGGCGCTCGCTTCGTCGGGTCCTTGACCAGCATTCCGTCGATCACAGCGGCGATTTCGGGCGGGCACTCTGGACGGTGAACCAGGATCGAAGGCGCCGGGACGTCGAGGATCTCCAGGAGGACCTTGGCGCTCGTGGGGAGGAAGGGCGGGCGGCCCGCGATCATGTGGTAGATCGTGGCGCCGAGCGAGTAAATGTCAGTCTTGAAGCTGACTTCTTTGGCCTCGGTGGCTTGCTCGGGGGAGACGTAGGCCAAGGTTCCGAGGCCCTCGCCGGTCGCGGTCAGGGACTCGATCCCGTCCATTTCCTTGGCGATCCCGAAGTCACCGACTTTGGCTCGGCCCTCTGGCGTCAGGAGAATGTTGGCAGGCTTGATATCGCGGTGGACGATTCCAGCCGCGTGTGCGGCCGCGAGGCCGAGGGCGACTTCTTCGCCGATTTGAATCGACTCGGGGATCGTGAGCGGGCCGCCGAACAGACGGTCTTTGACCGAGAGTCCGTTGACCAACTCCATGATCAGGAAGATCCGGCCGTCGGCGAGGCGGACGTCGTGCACGTCGACCACATAGGGCGAGTCGATCTTGACGCAGACTCGACCCTCTCGCATGAAGCGAGCGCGACTCTCCTCGTCGGGGTCCGCGTCCTGACGAAGGACCTTGATCGCGACGTTTCGACCGAGCAGCTTCTGGTGTGCGGCGTAGACCCGACCCGTCGCGCCGCGACCGATCTCACCGAGGATTTCGAACTCGTCTCGGGGGAGGAGCGGCTCGTCGAGCCGTCGCGTCCGCGCGCGCTCGCGGCGTGTGCGATCGTCCACCCCGGTCAGGGAGAGTTGGAACACGTGGTCGCCGATTTGTAAGACGTCGTCGGCGTGGGCCAGTTTGGCCTCGTTGGGCTTGAGCTGGCGGCCGTCGAGGAAGCTCCCGTTCCGGCTGCCGAGGTCGGTGACCATGAGGCCCTCGGGGCTCAGCTCGAGCGCCACGTGCCGACGAGAGACCTTTTCGTCCTGAACGCGAACCGTGACGTCACGACCTCGTCCGAGCACGAAGCGCTGCCCAATGCGAATCACGTAGCGCCGGCCGAACTCGCGACCCTGACGGACAGTGACTTCGATTTGCATTAGGAGTGACCCTCAGCGTGAGGAGTGGGGCCAGGGGTAGAACCCTCGGACTTTCCAACTTCAGCATGCCACAGCGGAGAGGGCTTTGGGCCCAGGGCGCCGGGGTGGCCGAGCTGGCGGACGAGCTCGGACGTCGCGATCGCCGTCGCGTTGGCGAGGTTGAGGCTGCGGACGTGCGGGGAGCGGAGAGGGATCCTGAGCCCTTCGTAGCGGAGGAGGACCTGGGGCGGGAGCCCATGGAGCTCGTCGCCAAACAAGAAGCAGTCTCCGGCCTGATAGGTGGGCTGCGTGTAGGACTGCTCGGCTCGGGTCGAGAACGCGAAGATTCGCGTCGGCTGGGGGAGATCGGCCTCAAAGGCAGCGAGATCTTCGTGCTGGCGCCAGTCGAGGTGGGCCCAGTAGTCGAGGCCCGCCCGGCGGCAGGCCCGCTCGTCCGTGGAGAATCCAAGCGGGCCCACGAGGTGGAGCCGACCTCCGAGAGCACACACCAAGCGCCCAATGTTCCCGGTGTTGGGCGGGATCTTAGGCTCGAGGAGCGCGACGTGGAACAGGGGCGTGGGGCTCACGGAGCCTCACGATATCGAATCCTGCCCGGCTCGCGCTCGCCTTGAGCCAAGCGCGGTTATCTGGGCTCAGACGCCTCCTCCTGCGCACCTGCGGTAACCTCTCCGCCCCAACCAGCCGGAGGACGCATGGCCCACTCACCCTGGATCGTGGACGGAACCGAGAGCAACTTCGAAGAAGAAGTCCTGCTCATGAGCGACGACCACGTCGTGCTGGTCGACTTCTGGGCCGAGTGGTGCGGGCCCTGTCGCCAAATGACACCTGTCCTGGAAGCCGAAGTCGCCCGGCGCGGGGGCGTGGTTCGACTGGTCAAGGTCGACGTCGACGCCAATCAAGCGCTGGCACAGCAGTTTCGCGTCCAGTCGATTCCGTACGTGGCCTGCTTCTCCCAGCGGAAGCTCGTCGACGAGTTCACAGGCTTGTTGCCGCTCCCGGAGTTGGCCCGGCGCCTCGACACGGTCATTCCTCCCGCCTTGATCGGGACCGGCGTGGAGGAGCCTGCCACCGAGGAGGGTCACCGAGCGACGATTGAAGAGTCCCCGAGAGACCCAGCTGCCAATCTTGCACTCGCAGAGCTCCACCTTGAGCGAGGAGAAGACAGCGAAGCCCAGGCTCGCCTGGCGGCCGTCGATCCCAAGCGCGTCGACGACTTCAGCGACCCAATCAGCCGCCTCAACGCGGTCCTCTCCCTGCGCGCGCTGGGCGTCGAAGCGGGCGACGTCGACGCTGCCCGGGCAGCCCACGAGGCAGACCCCAAGAGCGCCGACGCCCTCTATCAACTGGGTTGTGCCCTAGCCGCCCTCGGCGAATACCCCGAGGGGCTGGCTCACCTTCTCTCCGCTGGCGAGGCCAGCAAGGCGCTCCTCAAGAGTCACGTCCGTGAGGCCATGGTCCAGTGCTTCTACGCCCTCGGCTCCCGGGATCCGCTCAGCGACCGCTATCGCGACGAGCTGACGAACCTGTTCTACGCTTAGAGACTTGGCGATCGCGGAGTTCTCAGTGAAGCCTGCAGTCAGCTTACAGATTAGCCTGGAATAGATCGATTGATCGGTTTATGGTTCGCGGCATGGCTAGACCCGCGAACACTGACTCTTCTGAAACCCGGGCCCGGATCCTCCAGGCGGCGACGACTTGCTTCTCCGCCTCGGGCTCGAGCGGGGCTTCGACCCGCCAGATCGCCAAGGCAGCGGGGGTCAGCCTGGCGACTCTGCACCACCACTTCCAGGGCAAGGAAGGGCTCTACTCGGCTTGCGTCGACGCCATGTATGAGGAGTTTGGCGGGATCCGGGCCGAGCTCATGGCGGCGGTCGGGGAGACCCCGGGGGCCCGGATTCGCGACGCGGTTCGGCGGAGCTTCCTGTTCGCCTGCGCGCACCGCGAAGCGATTCGGCTGACCACGATCGACGCGATCGAGCGCGGCCAGACCGAAGCCAAGACCCGGGTCGACCTGTTGCTCCCCGCGATCGAGGAGGGTGCGGCCGCCTTGGCCGCGTTCAGCGGCCGCGACGAGGTGGGCCTGCGCCTCGCCCTGCGCAGCGTGAGCTACCTCGTCGTCCGCTACGCCCTGACCGACGCCAGCGAGCTGGCCTTGATCCTCGGCCTGGAAGAGCAGGCTGCGGAGGACCTCGTCCTGGAGCGCATCGCGGAGCACCTGGGCGACTTGGCGCTGGGCGCCTTGGGCCTGGACGAGGGGGAGCCCTCGTGAACTCGACCGCCCTCGACTTGCCCCGTTCGACGGAGAGACCGCGCCTCTCGTGGCTCGTGAGCGCGAGCTATCCGGCGTTGCTGCTCGGCGGGTGCGCGCTCCTGGCTTGGGCCCTGCACGCAGAGCTCGCCGCCGCGGGCGTGTTGGTCGCGGTCTACGTGATCGCGTCGGCGGGGATCGTGGCGCTCTTGGAGCGCGTGGCTCCTGCGTCGCCACCCACGGTCTCGGGACGCGAGGTCCGGGCCGACGCGTTGCACGTTGTGTTCTCGACCGTCCTCCCGACCCAGCTCGTGGGCGTTCTGATCACCGCCGCCGGCCTCGGGGCGAGCGCAGCCAGCTTCGGCTGGCTGAGCGAGACGCTGGGGCTCTCGCTCTGGCCGCACAGCTTGCCGCTCGTGCTCCAGCTCGGCCTGGCGATGTTGATCGGGGAGCTCGGGGTCTACGTGCTCCACCGGACCTGTCATGTCGTGCCGCTCTTCTGGAGGATCCACGCGGTGCACCACACGCCTGAGCAGCTCTACATTGTCGCGGCGGGACGAAACCACCCGATCCAGGCTGTCTTGAACTACTCGCTCCAGACGCTCCCGATCGTGGTCTTGGGCGCGGACCCCGCCGTGATCGCGCTCTACGCGGCGTTCACGGGGGTCAACGGCCTGTTTCAGCACGCCAACCTCCACGTCCGCGCGCGCTTCCTGAGCTTGTTCGTGGCCACGCCAGCCCTTCACCGGACGCACCACTCGCGGGACGCGATCGAGGGCAACCGCAACTTCGGGAACAACCTGATCCTCTGGGACTGGGTGTTCGGGACTCGGCACATAGCACCTGAGCCCGAGGCGTTTGGGATCGACGACAAGGAGTTCCCCGTCGACTGGCTCCCGCAGGTCCTTACACCTCTGGATCCCGCGCGCTGGGAGCTAAGCGAGGCGGACGAGGCGAGCGCGGGCGGGATAGCCCCCACGCCCTACAAGCCGTAATGCGACCCCCCCTCGAGCGCGGGCGGGGGTAAACCCCGCACCCTACAGGTCCCGAGGTCCCGAGATAGCCCCACGCCCTACAAGCCGTAATGCGACCCCCC
>JAESQQ010000270.1 GCA_016765095.1 Planctomycetota bacterium
CCGTTCACGCCCGCTGAGCTGAGGGGCCACCTGGCTCCTAGGCGATCCGTAGGGTGCGGGGTTCACCCCCGCCCGTCCTCTGTCCTGGCAGGACAGGCGCTCTTCTAGAGCGGACCCGGCAAGCCGACGGCTTCGCTCTCGGCGATCGTCTTCGCGCGCTCCGCGAGCCAGACGGGGTCGAGCTTGCCGACTAGTTCGAGCTCGATCACCTCAATGCTCGAGTCGAGGGGCGCGAGCGCGACCCTGCTCGGAGGGGATTGGGCGAGGCCTGCCACCGACGCGTTGAGGGGGATCCGGCTCCCGATCTTGACCTTGACCTTCCCCTTCTCGCTCGTCGTGACAGTCACGCGAATCGTCTTCCCGCGGCTCAAGCTGGGCTTGATATCGGCGGCGAGCACTCCAGGCATTCGCCGCTCGGGCGCCTTGCCCGCGAGCTGGATCAAGGCGTGGGCGGGGAGGTCGACGACGTAGCCCGCTCGCTTGCGAGCCTGGGTGTCGATCTTGAGGCTGTCCACCCCCGTGAACACGCAGCCGACGCCACAAAACACGCCCTCCCAAGCGCCGGCGTCTGCTCCCAACCAGAGGTTGAGGTTCGGGGCCTTTCGATCTCGTCCCCGGACTTTGTAGACCACCCGGAGGGTGCCGGGGAGGAAGCGCGCCTCCACGAACACAACGCCCTTCACCACGAGCGCGCCCTCGACGACCTTGAGGGAAGAGCCCTTGTGGTGGGTCGGGCTCGCCCGGAAATCGCGAGCCTGATCGGCCGTCGAGAAGTCGTAGCTCAGGGTGGCCTTCCCGCGCCGATCCACCTTGCAGTTGCCCTTGAAGAGGGCGGCGGGGGACTTGCTGAGCTCTTCGCCCCGCGCGGTCAGGAAGCGAGCTCGGAGCTCCGCGTAGCGCTGCTTGAAGGCTGCCGTCCGGCGCCAGTTGGCTGGGAACCTGCTCGCTCGCTGGGTCAGCTCGGCAGGTGCGAGCCCCGGAGCGAGCAGCTCCATGAGCGCAGCAGCAGCGGCGGCCTCCGCCGACACGCTCCGGCGAAGCTCGATCCGCTCCGCCAAAGTCGGCACGTCCACCCCGCCTGCCTTCAGATAGCGGTCGTAAGCCAAGGCGGCAGCGGCGGGGAGTCCTCGCGACAAGAGGAGGAGCGCACTGGCCCGGCCTTGAGCGGGCGGGAGGATCCAAGGCATGAGCTCCTCGGGCGCCAAGTCCCGCGCCCGCAGAGGCCGATCGCCGCCCGTCTTGAGCGTGAAGGTCGCACCTCGGCCAGTGTCCCAGCCAGAGACACGGCCCACGAGGACCTGACCGCTCGCCAAGCGGAGCGACACCTCACCCCGACTCGAGAGTCCGCGCAGGCCGCGATCGAGGCCACGGCTGGCCTGGCCGGCGGCCGCCAGATCGCTCAGGGTCTGACTGACTTGGGCGGCGTGCGACTCGAGTCCGGGCTTGCGCTTCGCCGCTTCGAGGGTCGCCTGCGCCGCGCTGACGCCCTCTCGCTCGAAGGCGTCGAGGACTGCGCCGTAGGTCGCCACCCAGTGCGCTCCAGCGAAGCGCTTCTTGGCCGCAGCCAGGCTCGCTCGGGCGCGCCGTTGACTCGCCTCGGGGAGGAGCGACGCGAGCCCTTCGAGCTCGGTGATTGCGGCCGCGTCGCTCGGCTCTTTGGCCAGGATCGCCTCGACGACGGTCGCGCGGGAGTCAGCCTGACGCCGAACCTGAGCGTCGATCCGCTTGAGGCGAACCTCGACGGAAGTGTCCCCGCGGTCCGTCCAGGAGGCGCGAAAAGTCTCGACCAGGTCGGCTGCGTCCTGGAAGCGTCGCTCGGTCAGCATGGTCAGGACCCGGTTGCTGAGGGTGTCGAGGGCTCGTTGGGCGTTCCGCCCGGCCTCCTTCCCGAGCCGTTCGGCCTCGACCTCGGCGCGGCTGGCGTAGCCTGTCCCAGGGTGATCGCGTGCAACCTTGGCGTAGCGACTCGCGGCCCCGGCGGCGTCGGTCGGGTTGTTCTTGGCGTAGGCCACGGCCGCGCCGAAGGCCTGCTTGGCCTGTCTCAAGCCCTCGTCTCCGTGTCGATTCGGAGTCGCGACGGGGCTCCCGACGCGGACCGGTCCACGAGGGCTCTCGCTCGGGGTGGCAGACGGAGGCTCAATCGCTGAGGCCTCAGGAGTTGGAGACGGCGGGGGGTCGCCCGAGCTGAGCCCGATCCCAAGCACGATCGCGATCGCGAACAAGACCCCGACCCCGATCAGGAGGGGCCCCACGACAGGGCTCCTCGCAGGCGCGCTCTGGATCGTGCGCCCGCTATTCGTCACCTCGCGACGTGCGCTCGCGAGCCGCTCGGCGAAGACCTCGGCGCTCTCGAGACGCTTGGCGCGATCCTTGATCACCATGTCGGCGATCAACTGGCGATAGGGCTCAGGAACGTCGGGCAAGTGCTCGACCAGGTTCGGGAACTCCTCCTTGACCTGCTTGAGGAGAATCGCTCGTGGCGAGTCCCCGTCGAAGGGGGGCTCGCCGGTCATCATGGTGTAGATCGTGACGCCCAACGAGTAAATGTCGCTCTTGGGATCGATATCGGTCCGTCCCAGCGCCTGCTCAGGCGAACAGTAGTAAGGAGTCCCTTCGGTGGTGTCGGCCTTCTCGCCGGTGCCCGCAATCTGGCTCGGCTTGGCGAGACCGAGGTCGCAGAGCTTCGCGAGGCCGTTGGGGGTCACGAGGATGTTCTCGGGCTTGACGTCCCGGTGGACGAGGCCCGCCTGGTGCGCGTGACCCAGCGCCCGCGCGACTTGCTCGCCGATCTCGAACGCCCGCACCCAAGGGAGCTTGTCCTCGTCGAGGAGGTCCGCCACGGTGCAGCCGTCGACGAACTCCATTGCGAAGTAGTGGAGGTCTGCAGCGGAGCCGGCGTCGATCGCGGCCACGATGTGCTCGTGGTTGAGCTTCGCGGCGCTGCGGGCCTCGATCAGGAACTTCTCGACGTAGGCTTCGTCCTGAGAAAGTCGTCGTGTGAGGACTTTGAGCGCGACCGGGCGGTCCATGCTGAGCTGACAGGCGCGGTAGACGACGCCCATGCCGCCGCGACCGGCCTCGGCTTCGATCCGATACCCAGGGAAGATCTCAGGGTCGGCGGTCGCGACGACCCGCTCGACGTCGGCCGCGCTGATCCGGCCCTCGGCCTGTAGGGCCGCGGCGAGGCCCTGGCCCTCCTCGAGTTTCCCGAGGGCTCGCTCGACGTGGCCCTCAGAGATCAACTCTAGCTTGACGGCAAAGAGGGCGAAGAGTGCGTTTTGGGCCTCTAGGCTCACGGGCACATATTACTGACTCGACCCGAAACCTGGAGAGGTTGCTGGAACGCCTTCTTGGTCGAGGAGACGATGAGCCTCGCCCCGAATCAAACGCGAATCTCCCTCGAATCCGAGATGACCATCGTCTCAGCCAACAGACGCCGAGTGGTCACCCCCCGCGAAACGAAAATGGATCGTTCCACTGACCTCGTTTCCCGGAATCGGGGTGGCCATCATCAACGTTCCAGGTACCTAGTTCCTAGAATTTTTAGGGCGTTCAAAGTTCAACACCCCGCACAGGCCAAGGAGCCGATACGGGGTGCTAAGGAGCGCTCACGCGCCAACTAGTTGGTATTAAGCAAGTTAGGTCTGTTAGGCGCCGCGCAGACGACGAAACACGCGCGAAATGACGTCGACGGGGCCACCAGCGGGGTTATGGAAACGGTCCAACTCCGAGTCGATCACCTGCGAGAGCCTAACTCCTTGCAGAGCCGAGATTACTGGGTCCTGAAACTCAGGCCGGCTGGGAAGCGAAGCTGCGGGAGCCAAGATCTGGAGAAAGCGTTCGTTGATACGGTATGTCATTTTCGAACCTCTTTTCGCCGCGAAGTCTTGTGACACAAGGACTTGTAGCGGCGCTTGTCTCTACCGAAGGGTCCCTGAAGGGCCGGATCCTTGGCACGTGAGTGTTAGATTCTCCTCGCACCTGACGTGCCATTCGAACCTCTGCCACGGATTCCTGACGGTTTCCGACGCGACGCGACACGAATCCAAATGCGTGCGACAGGCCGAATTCCATCGTCTATTCGTGTCGCAGTGGTGGGGGTCGGCATTCGAATCGAAGATGGGAGGCGTCGTTTAGCGCGGGATATTGGGCAACCGGAGCTCTACGCCCGGCCGCATCTTGGCTTCGCTCGGGATCTTGTCCCGGTTGGCCTCGAGGATCGCCTTCCAGTGGCGCGTCGTCCCGTAAGCCTTCTTGCTGATCGCTCCCAGCGTGTCCCCGGGTCGAATCGTGTAGGTGCGGACCGCAGGGCGCCGGGGGGGAGGATCTCCTCCGCCCTGGGGCAGGTTCGCGGGAGGCGCGGGCCGATCAGCGCTCTGCGCGGGCTTTGGTTTGGGCGAAGGCTCCTGAGCGGCCTCGACCCCGACGGTCAAGGAGGGCTCGGGGCGAACCTCGACTTCGATCAGGCGAGAGAGCGCAATCGCTAGGGCCATCAGGCCAAAGACACCAAACCGGGCCATGTTGCTCAAGTGAGTAACCTCTTGAGCTTGCTATCGGCGCGCTGATGACGCCCCTTGAGGCCCTTTGGAAAAAACTAGCTGAAAGTCTGCGGGCGCTGCCCGGTCAGGGCCGTCGAGGCTCCTAAGACTCTTGGTCCTGACGGGCCTTCAAGTAGCGGAACAGGGTGTTCCGGTCGATCCCCAACAACCGGGCAGCCTCGGACTTGTTGCCGTCGGCCTCCTGGAGGACCGCCTCGGCGTAGAGGTGCTTGACCTCCTCGAGCGGCCGAACCCCGATCGTGCGAATCAACCCTTCAGCGCCGCCTTGCGGCAGACGGGGCCCGCCTGGGAGCAGCGCCGGCTGCCCGGCGAGCACACGGTTCGTAGCGGCGCGGAGCGCGCGGACGTTTCCGGGCCAGTCGTGAGTCGCGATCTCCTGACCAAGTCGTGCGAGGACCTCGTCAGCGAGGGTCGGCCAGGCCGCGAGGTCGATCTCCTCGCTCACGAAGTGGCGGACCAGTTCGCTCGCGTCCTCTCTTCGCTCCCGAAGCGGCGGGCAGCTGACTCGAAGCACGGAGAGCCGCTCGAGGAGGTCCTGGCGGAAGGGCCGCGCCCCGTCCGAGCGAGCGAGGTCGCGGTTGGTCGCGGCCAGGACGCGAACCTCGACGTCTCGCTCGCGGTCCGATCCGACGGGGCGAACCGTTCCCTCTTGAAGGGTCCGGAGCAGCCGAACCTGGACTTCGGGGGGCGCGTCGCCGATCTCGTCGAGGAACAGGACGCCCCCGTTCGCGGTCTGAAACAGCCCGGCTCGATCCGTGGCCGCACCCGTGAACGAGCCGCGCACGTGACCGAACAAGTCCGAACTCGCGAGCTGAGGAGTCAGGCTGGCAATGTTGATGGCGAGGTAGGGGCCTGGCGCCTCTCCCTCCGGATCGAGAGAGGCCCGTCCCGCCGCGATCGTGCGCGCCACGATCTCCTTGCCGGTTCCGGGCTCGCCCGTGATCAGAACCGAGAGCCGGTGAGGGGCCTTGAGCGCGAGCGCCTTGCGAACGTCGTCTGTGAACACCGCGCGCCAGGTCTGGGTCCGGAGCTCGTCCATCAAGGGGGAGCGACCGACGAGGTGCGCGAGCGCCTCGGTCACGTCTCGGGCGCGGCGACTCCAGGCGAAGAGGGCTCCCGCTCTCGCACCCACCGAGGGCAAGGAGCCAGCCAACTCGTCGATCGCTCGGCGAGTCGCCTTGAGATCAGAGAGGTTGATCGCGGCGTGAAGGCTGAGGGCGAGAGACCACTCCAAGAGCGCCCGAGTCAGGACCTCGTCGCTCGGTTGATCCGAGAGCGCGACCCGCCAGGCGTCGATCGCGTCTGCGGGGCGCTTCAACCGGTAGCGGCTGCGGAGTTGGGCCTTGAGGCCCGCCGCCGCGCTGGTGTGAGGCGCTGTCCGTAAGCGAAGGTCGCTGAGGAGGTCGAGAGCCTCGCGAGCCTGAGTAGGGGTCAGAGCCATGGGCCCACTGTATGTCTTGGGGCGGCTCCGCTCCATGCGTGGCTCTTCCAAGCGAACGAACTCGACCCAGACGTTGTCTATAGAGACAAGCCGGCTCTTCGATGACTCGCGGGGGGGAAACTAGTAAAGGGCGCAAAGCAGAACCCCCTCAGGTTTGACCTTGAAACCCTCCCCTGCCGGGACTCCGGCAATGACCCGCGAGACCTGCCAGGGATCCGTTAGCGCATAATTAATAGCGACTTACGCGATCCGACTGCCGTATTAGGGCACCGTGTTGCGGCACCTCACCCGCCTGGTTTCGACTTAGGACCGGCTGTAAGGCTTTCCTGGCATTTTTGATGAAATTTTGCGGCACCACTCTGCGACATCGTTGTCAGAAGTGCAGAGAAGAGTGACTCGAAGTGGGGCACTTCGAACTGTTGAAACCGGGCGGAGGACTAAAGGAAAGGGGTTAGGGAAGCGGCACTCAGACTGCTTCCAACAAGTCACCATGGATCACACAACCATTCACAAGCCGTCTTCGTCTCCTCGACCAGCGACCCAAGCCATAGATCTACCGCTTGGGCACGTCGTCGCGAACCGCTACCAACTCCAAGGGGAGCTAGGTCGGGGCGCCATGGGAGTCGTCTACCGCGCTACTGACCTCCAAACCAAGCGCCTCGTCGTCCTCAAGCTAGTGCGCGACGACCCAGACGAGACGCTCCTCTCGGACCGCTTCAAGCGAGGCACCCGAATCCTCCTCAGCCTCAACCATCCCGCGATCTCCAGGGCAGAAGGCTGCGGCCGCGCAGGCGACTACCACTACGTGGTCATGCGTGACCTCCCTGGGATCTCCGTCTTCGACGCCCTCAACACCCGGCTCCGATTCCCAGGCATGCTCGCGGCCCGACTCGTCGCGAGCCTCTGCGACGGCCTGACCTACCTCCACTCGAGCGGAGTCGTTCACCGCGACGTCAAGCCGGGCAACGTGATCCTGACGGGTCCTCGTGGCGCTGAGTCGCTGGTCCTGATCGATTTCGACCTGGCCAAGCACTCGACGCCCAACCTCGAGGACTCGGGCCGCTTCAGCCGCAACATGCTCCTCAATCGCCTCTCAACGGCTGGCTGCCTCTCGGGAACGCCGATCTACATGAGCTCCGAGCGCCTGCGCGGCGAAGCCGCGAGCCCCGAGGCAGACGTCTACGCCGCCGCCTTGGTCCTCTACCAAATGATCTGCGGCGACCTCCCGACCGGGGGAGAGGCCCACCGGTCCATTGCGGCCCTCCTCTCCGCTCGAGTCGTCCCGGTCCCGCCGCCCTCGGAGTGGGGCGTCAGCCTGGCACCCCAACTCGAGCGCGTCCTCCTCAAGGCGCTCTCACCGACTCAGAGCGAGCGCTATCCCTCGGCCGCGGCGTTCGCGAGCAACCTTCGCCGGTCCGTTCGGCTGCGGGCCCCGACGCCGCTCCCCTTTCGGCTCGACATCCCCAGCGGCCAAAGCGCCTAAAGCTGTTTTCTAAGAGGGGCTGTTTTCTAAGAGGGGCTACGCCCCTCCTCGTCGCTCCGCTCCTCACCTCCTCCAGGGGTTCCACCCCTTAGAGGGGGCTCCGCCCCCCCGGGTCCCCCCCGATTGAGTC
>JAESQQ010000023.1 GCA_016765095.1 Planctomycetota bacterium
AGCCTGGCTCCCAAGGCGTCCCTCGCCCCGCTCGTGAGCGGAAGCGTCGCCTCGATCCGCTCCGAGCTGGCCCTCCCAGCGGCCCTCCGCGCGGGGTTCCGCGAGGCGGTCCTCCACCGCGCTCACGGACGCCTCGAGCCGGCAGCCAAGGCCTTCGCCGAGCTTCGCGAGCGATTCGGAGATCACCTCCCCACGCTCTGGGGCGAGCTCGAAGTCCTGTTGCGCCTCGAGCGACACGCCGAGGTCGAAGCTCGCCTGGAAGACCTCTTCCCGCGATTGCAGCGCCTGGCCGCGGCCTCGTGCGGCTCCGACAACCTCCTGAGAGAGGCCTGGCGTTTGCGAGGCGCGCTCCGAATCGCGGCCGGCGACGAGCAGGGCGCCCTCGCCAAGTGGCGCGAGCCCGAAAGCGGCCGCTACGCGACTCTGGACTCCTACAACTACTCGATCTGGAGCCAGATCCAGGATCCGATTCGGCCCGACTTCCTCGAGGCGCATGGGCTCCTCGAGCGCTCCCTCAAGGGGCCCCGGCGGCGTCAACTCCCGAGGCGGCTGCGGACGCTGATCCGGCTCGGCCGAGTCGACCAGGCGCGAGAGCTGGCGCGCCGAGCCAGCTTCGACGCCCTCCAAGGCACGGTCTCGGACGTCGGCCTGTTTCTGACCGCGCGCGCTTCGGGCGAGTTGGCTGAGGTCACGTCAGCCGTCATGAGCCACTGGAAGAAGCGACCCGAGCCCTCGAGCCGAAGGCTCGTCCTGAGCGCGCTGAACGACGATCCCCGCGCGGCCTTGGCCTTTCTCCACACCAGCCGTGTTCCTGGCCAGGAGCACGCTCGCGACGAGCGGGCCAGAGAGCTGGAGCTCCTCGTCCGCCTGGGACGGTTCAAGGAGGCGCTCCCCTTCGCGCGCCGACACCTCCTGGCCGAACGAGCCGCGGCCTCTCGCCTGTCGGCGGGGGGCGGCCGCCTCCAATACGGAGGCGCTCAGCGAGCGCGAATCCGCTTCCAGTGGGGCGGTGCCGGTGGATCGAGCAGCTACATGTATTGGTCGAGCGGTCGCTCCGGCAACCTCGCCGGAGAGCGTCGGGCCGAGGCGCGCTTGCTTGGGCTCCTCGCGCGGGCGGGCGAACACCAAGAGCGACTCGAGCGCCAAGCGCGCTGGTTGGCCAGCGCAGAGGACCTCCCTGACGCGCTGGACGCCCTGGCTCGAGCTTATGCCGGGGAGGGAGCCCTGCGCTCGGCGATCGCGATCGCCGAGCAAGCGAATCGATTGCGCCCCCTGGGGGCGCCGGACCTTTGGCTCGAGCTCCTCCGGGCCGCCGCGACGCTTCGAGTCGGACCCGACGGTGTCTCGGTCAGCCCTGCCTCAAAGGAGACCCTCAAGCGGGTCCTCTCAGCCACGCTCGCGTCGAGCGTCCCCGAAGCGAAGCGCGATCCCCACGCAGCCGACCGAACTCGAGCCGCCGCCCTCAAGCTGGCCTGGCACGTCGCGACTCCTACCCAGCAGGCGCTGGGCCGGGCATCTGCCGCGCGGCTCGTGAGCCGAGCTTCGCCGGATCCTTCAGATTGCGTGGTGGCGGCTTGGCTCGAGATCGCCAGCCTGCGCCTGCCCACAGCGCGCAAGCACCTCGAGCGCGCGCGCAGCCTCAGCTACCTGGCAGGGGACGGAGAGCCGACCGGCTGGCGAGCGGCGTGGGCCCTCGCTCAGGAGTCAGAGCAAGGCACCGCGATCCGGATCGCGCTAGCCCTGAACTCGCGGGGGTGGGAAGCCGGGCAGCTCCACGCGGCCCTCGCTTCGCACAAGCGGCGCTGAGCAAAGTTCTCCTGCCTCAGGAGCCGGCTTCCGTCGCCTGTGTCGAACGCTGCTGGCGACTGAGCAGCCGCCAGAGCCGGGTCGGCCGTTCTGGCGGGGAGTAGAGGTCGTCCCAGGCGCGATCAACCTGACGGAGCGCTTCGGGGAGCGGGAGCGCCCGCAGGCGGTCTCCGACGACGTCTGTCTCGACGAGACTCAACTCGAGTTCGGCTAGCTTGCGCAAAGCGTCCTCGACGTCGAATCGAATTCGAGTCCGATAGCGATCCCAGACCCACTCCTCGGCCAAGTGACGGAGTCCACTTGGACTGAGCCCGTCCCCGTGCTTGATCAGGAGCCAATAGGCGATCAACGCCTCCTTCGTGTCCTCCTCGCCAGCCATGAGCGAGAGTCGCCCCAGGAGCGCGCGATTGCTCGCGAGGGTGATCGCGTAGAGGTGTTCCGCGAGGGCGGTCACGTAGTTCGCCTTGATCCGGCCGTAGTCGAGGACGGTCTTGCCGCCGTAGAAAGTCGCGACGATGAGCCCGATCGGCAGGAGCAGGATCTTGAAGGGGACCGTGAGCAGCTTGGCCAAGGTCGGGGTGTAGGCGTAGGCCAGCTTGAGGATCTTCCAGATCGAGAACGCAGCCGTGCCCCCTGAGCCCGAGAGCTTGAGCCGGTCGAGGAGCTTCATCTTCACTCGCACGCTCGGAAGCAGGAGCTCGAGGTCTGCCTGAGGGACGTCCTTGAACAGGCGGAGCAAGACGTGCGGTTCCTCCTTGGTCCGAACCACGATCGCGACGCGGCCATAGGTCGGGACCTCGACTTCCTCGAGGCGAAACCACTTGCTTGCCTTACGCAGTTGGACCGCTTTCGTCCCCCGGCCTCGCGTGTAGACCGCCAGCCGCTCGATTTGAGCCAAATCTGGGTCGATCTCGAAGCTCGCGAGGACGTCGCGATCGGTCGTCGTCAGGAGCACGTCGCGAGTCACGAGGTCGAAGTTTGCCCGTTCGAAGAGCGCGCCTAACCAATCGTAGAGGCGCCCAAGAGGGTCCTCTCCCGTCGGACGGGCCGGGGGCAGGGTCTCCGAGTCGGGATCAAAGGGAGCGTAGAGCGTCTCCGCCGTCCGGGTCTGAGCCGAAGCCGCGTGGTGGTAGAACGCTTCGAGAACCCGCGCCAGAGCCCAAAAGTCCGCCCGTTTCTCCTCGGGGAGCTGAGATGCCAACTCCTCAATCAAGTGGGGAACGCGACCGGGCAAGAAACGGGACATACTGCAGGTTATCCGGCAAATCTGGGTAGGAATGGCGAAATCCAGCCGATCCCAGCTGCCGCGAAATCCCTTGTTCTCAGTACCAACCTTGAGCAACTGCACGCTGTTGGCTACCATCCCGTTCGGCCGAGCCAATCCCCCTCCTTACAAAGGACCCGCCACCCCATGGGACAAGCGTGAAGATCCTCCGCTTGGCGCATGCGCGCGTCTTGTTGTGGGCCCATGACCAAGGTGGGGGCGAACCCTTTGAAGTCTCAAAGGTCGTTGACGGCCCCCTTCAGGCACGCTGCGAGACGGCACCCCGTTGCCCAGGCGAGGACCCAGACGCCGAGAGCGAGTCTGGGGAGAGCGGCCTTTGGGTCGATCCCCAAGAACTGCCCGTCGGCGACTGCGCCTATGCCTTTCCGCATCGCGGCGCCTGCCTCAGCCACCGCAATCAACTGGCCCTCGAGCGGGCCATGTTCCTCCCGACCGAAGTCGCGCTCACGCGGCGGCTCCTTGAGTCCCTCGGGTATCGAGTTCGAGAAGAATCGATCGACGCGACCCACGATGCGCCAAGGATCTTGATCGCCCACGGCAACGTCCAGGCCAGGTCTCATCAGGTCAAGCTGATCAAGAGCCCTTCCGCGGGAAGCGTCGTCATGGTCCGCCGAGTGGGATCCCAGCAGCGACGCTCAAGCCATAGCCAGTTGAGGGTCCTCGCAGGCGGGAACCTGTGAAGCGAGGCCCGTTGGGCCTCACCCGCTGCGCTAGCCTTTCCCCCGTCCACCTCTTGGGCGTCTTACTCTTGGGCGCGGTGTTCGCCTCCGCAGGGTGTGCGAGTCCTGACCCTGAGTCACCCCCGCCAGGCTTCGAGCTCGGCGTCGCCCCCGTGTTCACTGGCGTTTTCGGGGAGCTGACTCGCGTCAGCCACCGAGCCCGACCCAGCCTGGTCCGGATCCAAGTCGACGGGAAAGTCTTCAAGCCCTTTAGTCGCTACTTGCTCGGCGTTGGCGAGACCCTGTTTGGGGCCCTCAATCCGCACCCCTACTGGGAGTGGCCCTACCGCGTCATCCGATTTCCGCTCTACCTCCTGTTCGGGCACCTAGACCTCAGTTCGAGCCGGGGTTCGGGGTTCTTCGTGGCCGACGACTTGGTTTTGACCTGTGCGCACGTGATCGACAACGCTGCGGAGATTCGCTGTCAACTCGACGACGGGCGGCTCCTAAACGCTGAGATCGTGAGCAATGACGTCGAACGAGACCTGGCGCTCCTCCGGGTGACCGGGCTCAAGGGCCCACAGCCGCCGCCTCTCCAGCTGCGACGCACCGCGATTTCACCCGGAGAAGTCGCCCTGGCGCTGGGTTATCCAAGCCGCGAGCCGATTCGAGATCCCATGGTTCCGCGAGCTCCCTTCGACGAGGACAAGCAGATCCCCAATCCGCGGGTTACTGTTGGCGTCGTCTCCGCGGTCAACGTGCAGCTAGGCAACGCCTTGACGCGCTACGTGGAGTTGGATGCGGCGCTGAATCCCGGAAACAGCGGCGGCCCAATCCTAGGCCTGGACGGCCAAGTCATGGGCGTCGCCACGATGGTCAGTGTCGGCAAGGAGAATGAGGGCTACGCCGTCCCAGCTGAGACGGTGCTCGCGATCTTCGCCGAGCACCTCGGCGAAGGGCGGCAGTCCAAACGCGAGGCCCCCGAGTCTCGAGAGTAGCGCTGGAGTAAGCGTGGCCAAGAAGAAGAAGACAGCCAAAAAAGCGGTAAAGAAAAAGCCCGCCAAGAAAAAGCCTGCGGCCAAAAAGAAGGCCTCCAAGAAGCCTGCGGCCAAGAAGAAGAAGCCTACGGCTAAGAAGAAGGCAACCAAGAAGCCTGCGGCCAAAAAGAAGAAGGCAACCAAGAAGGCCGCGGCCAAGAAAAAGCCGGCGGCTAAGAAGAAGCCGGCGGCTAAGAAGAAGCCGGCGGCCAAGAAGAAGCCGGCGGCCAAGAAGAAGCCGGCAGCCAAGAAGAAGCCGGCGGCTAAGAAGAAGCTGGCGGCTAAGAAGAAGCCGGCGGCTAAGAAGAAGCCGGCTGCTAAGAAGAAGCCTGCCGCTAAGAAGAAGGCCACCAAGAAGCCGGCTGCTAAGAAGCCTGCTGCCAAGAAGCCGGCTGCTAAGAAGCCTGCTGCC
>JAESQQ010000271.1 GCA_016765095.1 Planctomycetota bacterium
CAACGTCGTCGCGATGTTCCAGCTTGCGAAGCTGACGGGCGCCAAGTTCCGGCCCCTCGCGCGGGCGGCGGGCAGCCTGCTCGTCACGCACCACGGCGCGACCGGGCCCGCGCCCTTCGACGTCAGCGGACCCTGCGGACACTCCCTCGCCGCAGGCAAAGACGTTCGACTCCTCGCCGACTTCTGGAGCCTGAGCGAGCCCGAGGGCCCCTGGGCGGAGTTTCGGGGCCTCGACAAGTCACCGGGAGCCTCGCTTCGACCTCAGGACCAGCCCCGCCCCCCGCGGCGCGAAGCCTTCGACGCGAGCGCGGCGCCGCTCCTCCGTGAGCGAGAGCGCGGACTGGCTCAAGCCCTCTCGCCCCGACTCCCGCGCAAGCTCCTCCAAGGCCTCTGCCGAGCGGTCGGGCTCGACCCGAGCAAGAAGGTCAAGCAGCTCGACACCCAGGAGCGACGCGCGCTCTTCCTGGGCCTGACCCAAGCCGACCTCCGCCTGAGCGGTGTCAGCGGATACGCCAAGGCCGAAGTCACCGCCGGCGGAGTCCTGCTCGGCGAGCTCGAGCGCCGGACCCTCGAGAGCCGGCTCCACCCCGGCCTCCACTGCTGCGGCGAAGTCGTCAACGTCACCGGACGACTCGGGGGGTTCAACTTCCAGTGGGCCTGGTCGAGCGGCTACGCGGCCGGACTCGGAGCCGCCCGAGGGCTAGCTGGGGGCTAGTCGTTTGGGCCGATCACGCCGTAGCAACGACCAAACCAGTAGGCCATCAGGAGATCGCTCGAGGCGTTGAGTTCGCCGCGGATCCCCCTCGAGACGACGCGGGGGAGGGGGCAGTTTTTCCAGGCATAGGAACCCTGGGGCATCACCCACAGCGGCGGGGCCTCGATCCCGACGGCCCGGCCCGAGTTGGTGTCCCAGTCCTGCTTCCAGGGGAGGTTCGGGACGGGCGAGGCCGAGTAGGAGGGGAGGTTGGTTAGGCCGACCGCGAGCTGGCTCCGCGGCTGGGGCAGCTCGCGCAGGGCCCAAATGGCGTCGCTCGCGTCGAGGGAACTCGAGGGGGCGAGGCCGGCCGCCACGATCATGTGCAAGCTGCGACGGATCTTTCGGAGCCCCTTGGCAGCCCGCCGGAGCGCGAGCCTGGAGAGGGGCTTCGCGACCCAGTAGTTGTGGATCTCCGCCAAGCGGGCGTTGAGCATCAGCCCCACAATGTTGAGGTGCGTTCCGCTCCAGTCGGTCACGCCCTTGAAGTGAAAGCCGCCGCCGATCGCGACGTTGAACGCGTTCAGATACGGGTTGCGCGCGTTCTTGCGGTACTCGCTCTTGGCGTTTGCGTCCCCCGTCAGCGCCGCGATCGTCCCCCAAGTGATCAGGCGGTTGCCGGCCCGGCGCGAGCCCTTGGTCACGTCGTGGGTCTGAGCCAGGCTCTGGAGCGCGGCCCCAAAGTCGGCCCGCAGCGGCTGGCCGGGACCGTCGACGAGCGCGAGCCCACCGAGCAGGAACCCCTTCCACATGTCGTTGTTCCCGCCGATCTTCCACTCGAGGTTCGTGTAGGCACCCGTCCCTGGCCGCCACTTCGTCCCAAGGGGCCGCTGCCCGGCGGTTCGGATCGTGCGTGCGAAGTCGTCACCTCGACCGCTGACGACCATCATTGCGTAGAGCGAGGCTGCGGTCTTGAGCACGTTGTCGCGAGCTGCGGGATCTTGGGTCGCCTGATAGCGAAGCGCCTGGGAGTAGCAGTAGGTCCCCGTCCAGAGGTTCCCGTCGTTCTCGTCGAGGACAGCACCCGTCGAGGTCCGCCCGACGAGGCAGCCGGCCACCGGCTCCAGGAATTCACTCACGACCTCGGCGTCGGCCTCCGCGGCCTTCTGCGCCAGGGTCTTGCCAAACGCGTTGGCCTTGATCTTGGCTTCGTGGAGGTTGAGGTCGTCGACGAGGGTGTCGATCAGACGAAGCAAGTCGGGCCGGCGCCGGTGGAGGTCGAAGTCCGTCCGGTCGTAGACGAAGCGGTGGGTCCAGTCGTGTATTCCACCTCGCGCACGTAGGAGTAGTCGCTCCCCTCCCAGCGCAGCTCGACCTGGCCGCTATAGGCGCCACGCGCGGCGTCGGTCCCGCTAACGGAGTAGACGCCGCCCAGGCCCGTGGCTGCGAAGGTGTTCACGATCGGGGCCTGAGTCACGATCGGGGCGGTCGTGGCTCCACTCGTGGTCGGAGCCGGAGCGCTTGCGCTCGTGACCCCACTCGCGGACGAGGCCGAGCCGCCGCGCCCCGAGGAGTTCGAGCAGCCTGCAGCAAGGGTCACCGCCAATAGGACCGAGACGACGAGAGTCTCTCTGCGCATCACTTGGTCTCCTCCCCGATCGCTGCGGCGACTTCAGGGCCACCGGCGATCACCAAGAACCGGCGGGTCAACTCGTCGTCCTCGACGAGCTCAAGGGTCTCTTGGTAGGTCTGTCCCGAAGCGACGTCGACTTGGAGTCGTGCGATTCGCTGGAGGTCGGGCGAGGCCACGATCACCTCGCAGCGCCCGCTGGGCAGTCGAGTGACCTGGAGCGCGCCGGCCTCGTCGCTGACGAGGGGGGCGGTCGGCAGGGGGAGCGGCGTCCCCTGAGCGTCTAGGACAAGCGCGAAGGCCAGTTCGACCGGCTGGCCGCTAGCGTCCAAGGCAGTGATCTCGACTCGCCCTTCCGGCTCAAGGACGATCTCCTGCCCGAGGGGAGCGCGACCGAGCGCCTTGCCAGGTGCGCTGACGACGACTTCCAGGCCGCCCGTCTCGGCTGGCGCTGCGAACCCATAGCTCCCCGTAGCGTCGGTCTCGGTCACGTCGAGGATCGTGTCAGCCAAAGCGCGCAAGTCGTGCGCGCTCGCGTCCGAGCGGACGAGGAACACAACGCTCCCCGCCTCAGCGCCAACGACGCGCCCGCTGAGTTGGCTGGCCGAGTCGACGAGTGCAACGCCGAGACTCCTCGACGCCTCCGCGGCGTTCGTCACCGGGGCACCCAAGCTGGGCGCTGCTGCTTCGACGCTTGGGGCGTGCGTCGTGGACGGAGCTGAGTCTGAGCCGCTGTCGTAACCCGTCAGCGCGAGAGCCACGCCGAGCGCGCCGAGCAGAAACCGACTGGGTCGGCGAAGGGGAACTTCCATCAAGCCTCCTGGGCGAGGTCTCAGCCCGCCACGTTTAGCCTCGTCGCAATTCGGTGACCCAAGGTGAAACCGTCGAGAATGGTCAACTGGGCGCGAATCCCCTCGAAATCAACGAGTTAGGGCTCGCTCGCGGCCGTCGCCATTCGGAGTCACCGCGCGATTCGGGATCGCAGAATCGGGAGTCGAGAACACGCTGGCTGACCGGGGATCGCCGCTTGGTGCTAGGCGAAGGGAGTCCGCGGGGCTCGCCCGGCGAGGTAATCCTCTATGTGGTCGGCCACGATCTGGGCCATGGCGAGCCGCGTCTCGCGGGTCGCGCTCCCAAGGTGCGGGAGCAACACGACGGTCTCCAGCTCCGCCAAGCCAGCCTCGAGAGCGGGCTCTCGCTCGAACACGTCGAGGCCGGCGCCCGCGAGCTTGCCTGTCACGAGCGCCGCCACCAACGCGGCCTCAGCCCGCGTGGCGGGTCGATCGTGGGGGTGCGTCTCGACGCTGAGTCCCCTCGCGTCAAACAACGCTTCGAGCGGCCCGGTCGGGAGCGCTCGCGTCACAAACACCCGAGCCATCTAGGTGACGTAGACCCTGGCCACCTAGGTGACGATGGTCCAAATCGCGGCGTAATGGAGCGCGGCGGCCATGAACACGAACATGTGGAACACCTCGTGGTGCCCGTAGTGCTTCGGAACGGGGTTCGGCCAGTGAGCCACGTAGCAGCAGGCGCCGACGATGTAGAGCACCCCGCCACCCGCAGTCATGGCGAACACCTCGCGCGAGACCGCCTGGTAGTACGAGGGAATCGTGGGCAGAAGCGCCACGCCGAGGAGGACGTAGAGGGCCGCGCGCAACGCGCGGGAGCTGCTCGGGCGGAACATGGTCAGGACCACGCCGAGCACGACCCCGATCCATACCGCGCCCAGCAGCTCCTTGCCGTAGGTGAAGCCGGGGGTGCAGAGGCAAAAGGGCGTGTAGCTGGCGCCGATCATCACGTAGATCGAGGCGTAGTCACAACGGGAGAGAAAGATGAAGCGCTCGGGGCCCCAGTTGATCGTGTGATAGAGCCCGCTCATCCCAAGCATCAGCGAGAGGCCGAAAGCGAACACGAGCGAGGCGAACACGCCCAACGAGGTCGCTGCGTTGGCCGCTAAAACGATCCCGGCCGGAACCGCGCAACAAAAGGCGACCACGTCAGGCTTCCCCCGGAGCGACGGGCGCTCGTCCCAGGGATCCCACTCGGGAGGGTATTCCACGGTCAGGGGTGGGGGGGGTGGAGTGGTCAGGAGTCCAGGTTCTGTAGAGGGGAACGAATCCTACGGCACCCCCCCAGTCTTGGGTAGAGAAGGGAAGAAGAGTGAGAAGCCAAAAAAAACAGGAGCCAAAAAAACAGACAGCGTGCGGTGCACGCTGTCTGTTTTCTCTTGGGCGATACAGGACTCGAACCTGTGACCTCCACGATGTCAACGTGGCGCTCTAGCCAGCTGAGCTAATCGCCCTGGCGATGGGCAAAGAATACCCAGGGGGCCTGCGGGCGTCAATCCCCGCGGCCGGGCTCTAGGGTCGCCGACGGCGGGCTGGAGCGCGGACCCGCGGACGCTGGCCGCGGCTCAGCTTGAGGCGGAGCTGTCCCACTTGAGGTAGACCGTCAGGTTGGCGAGGCCGCTCTGAGCCAGGCTCCGAACGGCGCTCGAGTCGGCTTCGCCCATGTGGACCCTGACCTTGAACTTGATCGTCGGGTTGTCGCGCGCCGCAGCCTCCAGCGCCCGCGAGATTCGCCGGACGCCGAACCCAAACTGCGCGACCCACACCGTCTCGCCGGCTTCGAGGAGGCGCGCCTCGGCGAAGGCCGAAATGTAGTCCTCGCTGATCCGGTGCCTGGCGAGAATCTTCGCACACGGACTCCGCCGAAGAAGCACTCTTTGGCTCCCCGGGCCCGGGTCCCCTCAGTCGGCCGGTGTCGGAGTTGGGCTCTCCGCAGGCTCCGGCTTGGGGGGCTTGGCGGGCTTGGCCGTCTCGACGATCGCTTGGTGAAGCGCGTCTTCCCAGGCCACGCTCAGCGCGGTCTCGGGCGAGGGTCCATAGAACACAAAGAGCAGCGTCCGCTTCTGAGTCCGAAACGAGTAGAGCGTGGCTCGCTTCTTTTTCCCGCGCAGGACGAGCCGATAGCCGCGCTCGTAGGCCTCGGTCTGAAAGAACTCCTGCTGCTCAATCGGAGCCTCGCGGAACTCCGAATCGTCCTTTCGGAATTGCTGCTCGAGGAAGAGCTCAATGAACGTGTCTGGGTCGTCGTAGGCCGCCCGCTCTTGGGTGTAGACCAGCAGCCCGCGGTCGGGCCCGGTCATGAGCCCGGCGCCGCCGGCGTAGTAGGCGAAGCGCCGGTTGCCGTGCAAGACCTCACCGGTGCAGTTCGAGCAGACCTTGGGCCCTGGGATCGGGTCGTTGATAAGCGCCCTGTCCCACTTGGCCTGCTGGCCGCAGGTCCCACAGTCGACTTCCTTGGGCAGAGGAACCTCGCTCCAGTTCGAGGGGAGCATCAGCTCGACCAGGAGCGGCTCGGGGTTCATCCGCTGGATCAGGGGGGGAATCGGGCGCAGCTCAGGCGGCCCCGTGTCCAGGAGCGTCGCTTGAGCAAACGCGGCCACCAGGGCGCCGACGCCGATCAGAGCGGTCACGATCCGAAGCGGTCGCTCCCCGCGAGGGGCAGTCCCAAGGTCCTTGATCGAGCGAACGCCAGAGGGCCAGAGCGCCCCCCACGCGGCACCCAGCAACCCCGCCGCAAGGGAGGTCTCCAGGAGCGCGTTGTCCCAGATCCCCGCAAAGAAAATGAACGCCGCCGCGAGCAAGACCTGAAGCGCGACCAGCGAGAGCTGACGCTGAACCGGCTCGCCCCGTCGCTTGGCCAGGACCGCCGCCCCGAGCGCGGCCGCGATCCCGATCACCCAGGCCCCAGATAGCTGGTAGAGCGTCGCGGTGGGCTCAATCTTAGTCCGGAGCGCGTTCAGCCCCGCGCCCCCGACGACCACCAAAGTTAGAGCCGCGCTCGGCCCCGCTCGCATCTCGAAGTCGCCCAGAGCCAGCCACACCAGGATCACCGAGACCAGCCCGAGCATCACGTCGGTGTGCGTGACCGTCGCTGTGACCAGGCGCCAGCCCTTTGTGCCGAACTCAGACCAAGCCCCCTCGCTGAGGGCCAAGCGCGCGAGGACCCCCGAGCTCTCCTGGCTGAGCCCGTAGTAGAAGAAGATCCCGAGACAGATCAAGGCGACCAGAAACGAGACCATTCGCGAATAGACCTGAGGCGGAAGCTCGCGGGGCTCTTCGCCTGCGCCCGGGTCCCCAGGGTCGGCCTCCGGTTCCCCGCCCGCGTGGGCGGCCTCGTGATTCTGAGCGGCGTCTCCGGTGTCGGGAGCGCGCTCTCTGCTCGGAGGCGTTGACGCAACAGGCGGCGCCCCGGCTGAGCCGAGCGCGGCGGC